>NZ_DBNGMQ010000050.1:0-168995 GCF_057126245.1 Yeosuana sp.
GAATTAATCCTAAATTTCCATTAAAGGGATTCTTGCTTTGTCCGGAGTGCAACAGACCTCTTACTGCCAGTGTATGTAAAGGACGTTCTGAACATTACTCGTATTACCATTGTATTAGTCCTTGCAAGGGTAGATATCGTTTGGAGGAAGCGGAAACAGCATTTGTTTCTTTTTTAAAGAGCATCAGTCTCAAAAAACCTGTTCTTGAACTTTTACAGATTATTATTAAAGACCAACTAAAAAAGCAGCTCCAAACTACTAAACTGGGTCCTAAGCATTACGAAAAAGTGACTCTTATAAGTAATAAGCTTATAAAGCTTCAGGATTTATTCATTGATGGGCAAATAAATAAAAAAGAGTATTCACAAGCTAAAAAAAGGTATCAGGATATACTTGATGAGCTTCAGTGTTTAGAAGAGAATCAAAATAAACAGAAAGATATTTTTGAAACCTACAAAAAAGGATTGTCTAACTTACAAAACTTTGATAAACAATATATTGAAGGTGATATACACAACAAAAGACTCCTTACCGGTTTGATGTTTCCAAATAAATTCAGTTTTCAAAATAAAAAAGTTCAAACCGCTGATATCAACCCATTGCTTTTAAAAATATCCAGTATTAATAAGGGTTTTGAAACAAATAAGAAACGGGACAATTCTTATATTAAGAATTTGTCCCGTTCAGTGACCGCGAAGGGATTCGAACCCCCAACCCTCAGAGCCGAAATCTGATATTCTATCCAGTTGAACTACGCAGCCAATATTTATTTTTACAATGTATCCTTTAAAAATTCTCTTCCACTTCCTTATGTAAACATTTAGGCTTAGGCCAATTTAGCTTTCACTAAAGTTGAAATGGTCTTACCATCAGCTTTTCCTGCTAATTGTTTACTAACCGCACCCATAACTTTACCCATATCTTTCATGCCGTCTGCACCAATTTTCCGAATGATCTCAACCACAACTTTTTCTATTTCCTCTTCACTAAGTGACTCTGGTAAAAATTGACTTATTACGTCTGCTTCTGCCAATTCTGGAGCCGCCAAATCTTCTCTCCCTTGTTCTAAATAGATGGCAGCACTATCTTTACGCTGCTTCACTTGTTTTTGAAGTAACTTAAGCTCTTGCTCTTCAGTTAATTCAGCCGCTGCGTCACTTTCTGTTCGAGCTAATAAAATAGCCGACTTTACAGCTCTTAACGCTGTTAGTGCCGTGGTATTTTTCTCCTTCATAGCAATTTTCATTGCGGTCATGATATCTTCTTGTAAACTCATCGTCTTTGTAAATAATTAATAGAATGCGAAGATACTAAGAAAATAAGATTTGTGCCTTGACCAACTTAAAAATTTTTGATAAAGAAAAACCCCGAAAAGATGAGGGAACTTAACGGGGTTAAATAAAAACCTTGTAGGTTAAAAAGTTTTCCTTTTAGTCAACATTATCATGTAAAAATGAATTGTTGTTTCTTAATTGAACTTCATCATTATCATCAAGACCAATACTCGTTCTTGAGATATCGGTTTCTGAAGAATGCTTTACTTCATTTAAATCAACACCTTGACGCTTATATGCTGGTACTTTTTCAATATCATCAATCTTAGCGTTGTTGAATTTATAATTAAAATCCTTCATTTTACGTCTGCGCTCTGCTGCGCGTTCTTTAAGCATTTCAGAAATAGGCGTGTTCATTGGGTCTATGTCTTCTTCTACTTGTTTTTCAGGTTCTGTTGCTATAACTTTCTTTTCAAAAACAACTTCTTGGTCAAAACCCTCCATGATTTCTTCCTTAACTTCCTTTTGTTGTTTATTCATGGATGATTCTACTTCAACATAGTCATCTAATGCGTAACGCACATCGCCATTCTCATTTGTCTCATTTACTGTAACTAATTCAACATAATCATTTACAGAAATATCTTTTAATTCTTCGTCATCAAGCTTGTATTCAATAACATCTTCCTTATTCTCTTTATCAACGTCATTATTTGAAATTGGCAAATCGAACGTTAAGGTAATTTGTTGCTCTTCGTCTGTTTCTTCTACTTCAGAAATCATAGTTGTAACCGGCTTGATAATAAAATCATCCTCATCCTGAACATTCGCTTTTAGCGCTTCGTAGTCCACACTAATATTTTTTATATGCTCTGTAGTAGGAATTAATTCATTTTCATTTGATATAGTCTCTGATTTCTTAGTTAGGGCTTGTTTTTCGTGATTATTTTCTTCATTACAATCTTCAAGATCTAAAACATGTTTAACCGGCAGCTCCTTTTTCTCTAATTCTATACTAGGCGCTATAATAACAGGTTCTTTATCTCTAGGCGCAAAATCTTGATCTTCTAAAGAATGAATCACTTTTTTTGTTTCAGTATTAGAAATCTCATCTTGCTGTTCTACATTAAACCCTGTCGCAATAATGGTTACGGCAATAGACTCTTCTAAGGCTTCATCTTCTCCAACACCCATAATAATATTAGCACCGTGCCCAGCTTCATCTTGAATATGATCGTTAATTTCGCCTATTTCATCAATGGTAATTTCATGAGAACCAGAAACGATAAGCAGCAAGACATTCTTAGCTCCGGTTATTTTATTATCATTAAGTAAAGGGGAATCTAAAGCTTTTCTTATGGCATCTTGAGCACGATTTTGTCCTGACGCTAAAGCAGAACCCATAATAGCAGTTCCGCTATTACTCAATACAGTTTTAGCATCACGTAAATCGATATTTTGTGTGTAGTGGTGCGTAATAACTTCTGCAATACCACGAGCAGCGGTAGCTAACACTTCATCTGCTTTTGAAAAACCAGCTTTAAATCCCAGATTTCCATAAACCTCACGAAGTTTATTATTATTTATAACAATTAAAGAATCTACAACACTTCTTAAGTTTTCAATCCCTTTTTGAGATTGTTCAATACGCATTTTTCCTTCAAACTGAAACGGCATCGTAACAATACCAACCGTTAAAATGTCTAAATCTTTAGCCATTTTAGCAATTATAGGTGCAGCACCCGTACCTGTTCCGCCACCCATTCCTGCAGTAATAAAAACCATTTTAGTATTAGAGTCTAACATTTGTGTAATGTCATCAAAACTTTCTAAGGCAGATTGTTCCCCAATATCTGGGTTAGCTCCAGCTCCTAACCCTTCTGTTAAATTGACTCCTAATTGTATTTTATTGGGTACACCACTATTTTGAAGCGCTTGTGCATCTGTATTACAGATATAAAAGTCTACCCCCTTAATGCCTTGTTGGAACATGTGATTTATGGCATTACTGCCACCACCTCCAACACCAATAACTTTAATGACATTTGATTGGTTTTTTGGTAAATCAAATGCGATACTTTCGAATTCTTTTTTGCTGCTCATAAATTCTGTTTTACTGGTATTAATACTAATTTCTTTTATTATTCAATGGATGGCTTTATTCTTTTTTGATGCTTTCTCTATTCTGCATTATCTAAAAAATCTTTTACTCTCTCTGTTAATTTATCAAGAAAAGAGCGTCTTTCTTTCAATGGTTTTTCATCTAAAAGTTCTTCAGGCTTTAAATCTTCTAACTTTGCCTCTTCAATTTCTTCTGCACGTTTTCTGTCTTGACGCTTTAATCCATCAAGCACTAAACCTACAGCGGTGGCATATAACGGACTCGTTACGTCTTCGTCGCTATCCCCTGCTAAATGTTCGTTTGGATACCCAATTCTGGTATCCATGCCTGTAATGTATTCAACTAATTGCTTTAAGTGCTTTAATTGACTTCCACCACCGGTTAAAACAATACCTGCTATTAATTTTTTCTTCTGCTCTTCGTGCCCGTAATTTTTAATTTCCACATACACTTGCTCAACAATTTCAATAACGCGAGCATGTATTATTTTTGAGAGATTTTTTAAGGTAATTTCTTTCGGTTCTCTACCGCGTAATCCTGGAATAGAAACAATTTCATTGTCTTTATTTTCTCCTGGCCATGCAGACCCAAACTTTATTTTTAATAATTCGGCTTGTTTCTCTATGATAGAACAACCTTCCTTGATATCTTCTGTAATCACATTTCCTCCAAAAGGAATGACGGCGGTATGCCGAATGATGCCATCTCTGAAAATGGCTAAATCGGTGGTTCCACCACCTATATCAATAAGTGCAACGCCGGCTTCCTTTTCTTCTTGACTCAATACGGCATTTGCAGATGCTAAGGGTTCAAGCGTTATGCCTTCTAAATTTAAACCAGCACTTTGTACACAACGACCAATATTTCTAATGGATGACACTTGGCCAACTACCACATGAAAATTAGCTTCTAAACGTCCCCCATACATACCAATAGGCTCTTTAATTTCGGCTTGCCCATCTACTTTATATTCTTGCGGTAATACATGGATAATTTCTTCTCCTGGAAGCATCACTAACTTATGAACCTGATTGATGAGTTTATCAATATCACTTTCGTCTATAACCAAATCTGAATTTGCTCTGGTAATATAATCACTATGCTGAAGGCTTCTAATATGTTGACCTGCAATACCAACCGTTACCCCTTCAATTTTAGTTTCTGAAGCCACTTCTGCTTCTTGAACAGCTTGCTGTATAGACTGTATGGTTTGCGTAATGTTATTTACGACCCCACGATGAACACCTAAGCTTTTAGATTTTCCGATACCTAAAATCTCAACTTTTCCGTATTGATTTTTACGACCAATCATGGCCACAATCTTTGTGGTTCCTATGTCTAATCCTACTGCTATATTATGCTCCATTGTTTACGTTTTGGTACACACTACTTGATTATCAAATTGTAAATTAACTTTACTGTAATTATTAAGCGTTTTATCATGTAGGTTTTTTTGATAGAATGCTTTAAGATTATTAATTTTTTTATCTAAAAAATTGACCTTACCCAATTTTACAACGAAATTACATTGACGAAGTTTTAGATATAATGTCTCATCAACATCTTGTCTAATTTCAATAACATTTTTCGTCAAAAACTCATCTTCTTTAATTTTTTTGGCAACGGTATAAACATTTTTCAATGAATTCTTTTTTATAAATCCAGTTACCAAAGGCACTCTTGCCGTAAAATTGTTTGACAAAGGCATAAAAAATCCTTCGTCATCAATGTAATAAGACTCATGAGTGCTAACTCTTGCTATAGGTGTTTTTTGTTCAACATCAGCCCTAACTGTTCCATTTACAGTTATATACACCTCAGCTGACTTAATCATTTGATTAGAATTTAGGGACTTCTCTAGTTGATTCAAATCTAAAGTTTCTTTGGATAAATTTTTAACACTACTTTGATTTTGTATTAACAATTTACTAACAGTCTCATGGGTGACAAAAAGATTGTTTTCTCCCTTAAATCGAATCTCTACACGAGACACTTTTCTTACTGCATTCCTATTGGAAGCAAATGCAAACAAGAATATCACGACGGATAAAAGCACGATCATTTTTATATAATTCCAATTAACTCGCAATGCTAAATTCTTTTTTAATGTTATTAATTTCTTCTCCAATATCACCAGCACCAATAGTTAACAGAACTTCTGCTTTACTAGCGTGTATTTTTGATAACAGGTCTGTTTTACTTATAAGCTGTTTATTTGGATTCTTTATTTTATTTAACAACCAGGCTGACGAAATACCCTCGATAGGCAGTTCTCTTGCCGGGTAAATATCCAGCAGCATAATTTCATCAAACTGCGATAAGCTTGTCGCAAACTCATCACCAAAATCTCTGGTTCTACTGAATAAATGAGGTTGAAAAATGGCTAAAACTCGTTTCCCTGGATACATTTCGGTAACCGCTTGATACACCGCATTAATCTCTTCGGGGTGATGCGCATAATCATCGATAAAAACAAAATCATTTGTTTTTATATGGTATGTAAATCTTCGTTTAACACCTTTATACAATGCTAATGCTTTGGCGAGCTGCTGGTGAGGGCAACCATACTCGACAGCCATCGCCAAAGCTATTAATGCATTCGACAAATTATGTCTACCAGGCAGGTTAAAAACTAAATTTTCAAGTATGGTCTTTGGTGTTTTTACATCAAAAACATAAGCACCATTTTGTATTTTTATATTTTGAACGGAATAATCTGAATCGTCTTCAATTCCGTACGTTATTCCTTGTAATGGAAGTCCGTTTTTTACAAATAATTTCCCTGTTGGTTTTACGCGTTTTGAGAAATCTATAAATGATTGTATTAAATGTGAGGCATCGCCATAAATATCTAAATGATCGGCATCCATTGATGTTATACAAGCCATATCGGGGGATAAGGTTAAAAACGAACGATCAAATTCATCTGCTTCTACAACCGAAACTTCGGTGCCGTTAATAATTATATTTGAATTATAATTTTCACTAATACCACCTAAAAACGCTGTTAACGGAACATCACATTGAAATAATAAATGCCCAAGAATACTCGTTGTAGTTGTTTTACCATGAGTGCCAGCTACTGCAAGACAAAATGTGTTTTCTGTAATTATCCCAAGAACTTCAGAGCGTTTTAAAACTTTAAATCCATTGGCTTTAAAATAGGTTAACTCACTATGATTTTTAGGAACCGCTGGTGTATAAACCACCAATGTGTTATCAGGATTTAAAAACCGTTTGTCAATATGTTCTATAGAATCATTAAAGTAAACGTTAATGCCTTGTGCTACTAACGTATTGGTTAACTCTGTAGACGTTTTATCATAACCAGCAACATACTTGTTATTTGCATAAAAATATCGGGCTAAGGCACTCATACCAATACCACCAATACCTATTAAATAAACGTTATGTATGCTATTTAGATTCATTTTATTTTTTTAGAAGTTTAATAACTTCATCTCTTATATCTTTTGTAGCATTAACTAATGCTAATTTCTTAATATTTGCTCCTAATTGCTTTTGCTTTTGTGGTGATTGAATTAATTGTGAAAATTTATTTTCAAAATCAACATCTAAGACATCTTCATTAATAATCATAGCGGCATCCTTTTCAACAATGGCCATGGCATTTTTTGTTTGATGATCTTCAGCAACATTGGGAGATGGAATAAAAATCACAGGCTTCCCAACAATACATAACTCTGAAACTGAGCTAGCTCCTGCTCTAGAAATAATAATATCGGCCGCTGCATATGCAAAATCCATATTATTTAAAAATGGATAGACCTGCACATCTTTAGTATTACTATAAATTTTATATTGAGAATAATACAGTTTGCCACATTGCCAAATAATCTGAACATTCTGCGTATCTAGAAAATCTAATTCGGTTTCAATTAAACTATTAATATTTCTGGCTCCTAAACTTCCTCCTAAAACCAATAAGGTATATTTTCCGTGTTTTAAATTGAAAAAATCTTTAGCTTCAACAGTTTTACTATCTATATTTAGCAAATCTTGACGAACAGGATTACCGGTTTTTATTATTTTTTCTTTTGGGAAAAACCGTTCTAAATTATCATAGGCTACACAAATTTTTTGAACCTTTTTAGATAATAATTTATTGGTAATTCCCGGATATGAATTTTGCTCTTGTATTAAACAAGGAATATGATTTGAAGCCGCTACATATAATAATGGTCCACTTGCAAATCCACCAGTACCAATAGCGACATCTGGCTTAAATGATTTTATAATTTTTCTTGCATTCCATAAACTACTTATAAGTTTAAAAGGAAACATCGCATTTTTTAGTGTGAGTTTTCGTTGAATACCTGTAATCCAAAGTCCTTTAATATTATAACCAGCTTGTGGCACCTTTTCCATTTCCATTCTATCTTTAGCGCCCACAAATAAAAACTCAGCATCTGGAAACTGTTCTTTCAAACTATTTGCAATAGCAATGGCAGGATAGATATGTCCACCTGTTCCGCCTCCTGAAAGAATAATTTTATATGCTTTTTGTTTTTCTGACACTCGTTTACAATGTTAAATTGTTTCTGATAAAATTTCTAATGGGTTGTCCTCACTATTTTCAAATTCTTTTATTTCTTCTCTTTTTGAACTGACACTTAATATAATTCCGATGGCTAAACAGGTCATCCAAATGGATGTCCCTCCGCTACTAATAAGCGGTAGCGTTTGTCCAGTTACTGGAAATAACTCAACAGCAACTCCCATATTTATCATAGCTTGAAATATTATGGGAAGTCCAACACCAAGCACTAACAACTTGCCGAAAATTGTATCTGCTTTTTGAGCTACGATTATAACTCTAAATAATAACCACATGTACAGAATAATGATTGAAAATCCGCCAATCAATCCATATTCTTCAATGATAATGGCAAAAATAAAATCGGATGATGACTGTGGTAAAAAATTCTTCTGTATACTCTTTCCTGGTCCAACACCCTGAATACCTCCAGAGGCAATCGCTATCTTTGCTTTTTCTATTTGGTAATCGGCTTCTGAGTCTTCGCCATTAGTAAAACTTTCTAATCGGCTCATCCAGGTATCTACTCTATTTGGCATAACATCGGGAAATGCTTTTGCAACTAAAACAAACAGGGTTAAAGCAAGCAAACCAGAGCCTATAATTACAAGTAAGTAACGTATTGGATAACCTCCCAAGAACACCAACACAACAACCATTACAAACATAATGGCTGCGGTTGAAAAGTTAGCTGGCAGGATTAAAACCAATATTAAAAAAACAGGTAACCACAGGGGCAAGATCGAAGCCTTAAATGTTATATCATTATCTTGCATTTTTGACAAGTATCTCGCTACATAAACCATTAAAACCACGGATGCTAACGTTGATGTTTGAAATGACATGCCAACTATAGGAATTTGAATCCACCTACTGGCATTAGCACCATCTATAGTCACACCTTGAAACATGGTTACTGCTAACAATACCAAAACTATAGGAATCATTATTATTGATAATCCTCTAAAATATCTATATGGGATTTTATGAACCCCATACATAATTGAAAACCCTAAAAACAAATGCATAAAATGTTTTACAAAAAATGAAAACGTATTTCCGTTTCCGCCAGTATAGGCTAAATTACTTGCAGCACTATAAACAGGTAAAAACGAAAAAATGGCTAACAATGCGACGATTGCCCAAATTAATCGATCTCCTTTTATGTTTTTAAATAGTGTTTGCATTTTTATGCCTCTATTAATTTTATAGGTTTCTTACAGATGCTTTAAATTGACGTCCTCTATCTTCATAGTTTTCAAACAGATCAAAACTGGCGCAAGCTGGCGATAACAATACGGAGTCTCCAGATTCAGCAATTTTATATGCAATCTTAACAGCTTCAGACATAAATTGAGTTTCAACAATAATATCCACCATATTACCAAACGTATTCATAAGCTTTTCATTATCAACACCCAAACAAATAATAGCCTTTACTTTTTCGTTTACAAAAGGGAATAACTCTTCGTAATTATTGCCCTTATCTTGTCCGCCAACAATCCAAACCGTAGGCGCATCCATACTCTCTAAAGCATAATAGGTTGCATTAACATTGGTTGCTTTTGAATCATTAATATATTGCACTTTATTAATCTTTAACACATGCTCTAATCGATGCTCAACACCTTGAAAATTCTCTAGACTTTCTCTTATGGTTTGCTTTCTGATTTTTAATAAATGAGCTACTGTTGAAGCAGCCATAGCATTTTTAATATTGTGTTTTCCTTCTAAAGCTAGATTTGATGTTGGCATAATTATTTGGTTGTTATCAATTGTTATTGTTATGTTATTGTTTTTTAAATACGCGCCGTTTTCAATAGTTTTTGTTAGTGAAAATGGCAATAATGTTGATTGAACTTTGTTATTTTTTAACCACTCTAAAATCACATCATCATCTGCATCATAAATCAAATAATCGTCTTTTGTTTGATTCTCTGCGATTCTGAATTTTGAAGCGATATAGTTTTCGAACTTATAATCATATCGATCTAAATGATCTGGTGTTATATTAGTAATTATCGCAATGTGCGGTTTGAAATCGACAATGTCGTCTAACTGAAAACTGCTGATTTCTAACACATAGTTTTTATAATCCTTTTCAAGAATCTGCTTTGCAAAACTATCGCCAATATTCCCAGCCAATCCCACATTTAATTCCTGTTTTAAAATATGATGTGTTAATGTTGCCGTGGTTGTTTTACCATTGCTACCTGTGATTCCTACAATAGTTGCATTCGTATATTTTGCTGCAAATTCAATTTCAGAAACCACTAAAACCCCGTTCTCTCTTAGCTTTTTTACCAACGGAACTTTATCAGGTATTCCGGGACTTTTCATAACAAGGTCTGCATTCAGAATTTTTAATTCTGTATGATTCCCTTCTTCCCATTCAATCTCATTATGTATAAGAACGTGTTTATATTTTTCTTTAATTGCTCCTTTGTCTGAAACAAAAACGTTATAGCCTTTTGCCTTTCCTAAAAGCGCTGTACCTACACCACTTTCTCCTCCACCTAGAATCACCAATCGTTTCATCTATCTAATTTTCAAGGTCACGATAGATATGATGGCTAGCAAAATGCCTACAATCCAAAAACGAGTGACTATTTTACTTTCATGATATCCTGATTTTTGGTAGTGATGATGTAATGGTGACATTTTAAAAATGCGTCTTCCTTCACCATATTTTTTCTTAGTGTATTTGAAATAACTCACCTGCATAACTACCGACAAATTTTCTGCTAAGAATATGCCACACAACACAGGAATAAGCCATTCTTTTCTAACGGCTATTGCAATAACCGCGATAACCCCTCCAATGGTTAAGCTTCCTGTATCACCCATAAAAACCTGAGCCGGGTATGCATTGTACCAAAGAAACCCAACAAGCGCTCCAACAAAAGCAGCGATGTAAATGGTAATTTCTTCTACTCTTGGGATATACATGATATTCAAGTAATCTGAAAAAATGATATTACCAGAAACCCATGCGAAGATTCCTAAAGTAAGAACGATGATAGCCGAGGTTCCTGCAGCCAAACCATCTATACCGTCGGTTAGGTTTGCCCCGTTTGAAACGGCCGTAATTATAAATATGGTAGCGAGTATAAAAATTATCCAGGCATACTTATCTAAACCTGGGCTTATCCATGTAATGAGGTCTGAGTATTCAAATTCATTTCCTTTTACAAAGGGAATGGTTGTCTTAGTTGACTTTTCCTCATTTTTAAAAAGTTTTGTTGGTGATACATTGGCATCTGCGGCTAGCATTTCCTGCTGTACTTGAATAGGTAACTTTTCCTTTATGGTTACATCTTTATGAAAAAAGAGCGTAGTACCGACAATAATTCCTAAGCCAATTTGACCAAGCACCTTAAATCGCCCTTTTAAACCATCCTTATCTTTTTTGAATTTTTTAATATAATCATCAATAAACCCAATGGTTCCCATCCAAACGGTAGTAACGATAAGTAAGATGATATAAACATTTTCTAATTTAGCTAGTAATACAACGGGGATTAATGTTCCTAAAATAATGATGAATCCACCCATGGTTGGTGTACCTGCTTTTTCCCGCTGACCATCAAGACCAAGATCACGTATGGTTTCACCAACTTGTAACCTTTGTAAAAAACGGATAATGCGTTTTCCATAAATGGTAGAAATAAGCAATGATAATATCATAGCCAAAGCAGCTCTAAAGGTTAAAAACCCAAATAGCGATGCGCCAGGTAATTGAAATTGCTTTTCTAAATATTCAAATAGGTAATACAGCATATTATTTTTGTAACTGTTTTAAAAATTCTTGTACTATTTTATAATCATCAAAATCAAAACGTTCTCCTTTAATTTCTTGATAGGTCTCATGACCTTTTCCTGCTATCAAAATGATATCATTTGGTCGCGCCAATTGACATGCCGTTTTAATAGCCTGTTTTCTATCAACTATAGAAACTACTTTTTTCACATTTTGAGGCTCAACCCCTTTTTCTATTTCTTCAATTATTGATTCTGGTTCTTCACTTCTTGGATTGTCACTTGTAATAATCACCTTTGTACTTAATGCAGAAGCTATATTTCCCATTGAAGGTCTCTTTGTTCTATCTCGATCACCACCACAACCAACAACTGTAATTAATTCTTCATTTTTGGTTCGAATACTATTAATAGTCTCTAACACATTTTTAAGGGCATCTGGTGTATGCGCATAATCAACAATAGCGGTAATTTTTTCCTCTGAAATCAAATATTGAAAACGACCACTTACACTTTCTAAACTACTTATTAATTGAAGCGTTTCAGTTTTATCAAGCCCTAGTAAATCTGCAGTACCATAAATAGCAAGCATATTATAGGCATTAAAACTTCCTATAAGTTTTGTCCATACCTCACTATCATTTATTTTTAATAGCAACCCACCAAATTCATTCTCTAATATTTGAGCCCTGTATTCTGCATAGGTTTTTAAAGCATACGTGTATTTTCTGGCTTGCGTATTTTGAAGCATTACTAAACCGTTCTTATCATCAATATTTACCAATGCAAAAGCAGTTGAAGGAAGATTATCAAAAAAAGATTTTTTAACATCTCTGTATTCTGCAAATGTCTTGTGATAATCTAAATGATCATGACTTAAATTAGTGAAAATTCCACCTGCAAACTGTAACCCCTCCGTTCTAAATTGATGAATTCCGTGTGAGCTCACTTCCATAAAACAAAACTCTACCCCTTCATCATTCATTTCTTTTAAATACTTGTTAATAGTTAAAGAATCTGGCGTGGTATGCGTCGCTTTATATTCCTTAGTATCAACTAATATTTTTACTGTTGAAAGCAGTCCAACTTTATATCCAGCTTTTTTAAATAGTTGATACAGCAATGTTGCAACGGTTGTCTTACCATTCGTTCCTGTTACACCCACAAGTTTTAAATTTTCCGAAGGAACCTTATAATAATTTGAAGCCATATGAGCCAATGCATGAGATGCATTTTCAACTTCTATATAAGTAACATCATTATGGAAATCTTGAGGAAGCTTTTCACAAACGATAGCTAAAACCCCTTTTTCAATAGCTTTTTCTATAAAATTATGACCATCAGTCATCGTTCCCTTAATAGCAACAAACACATCATTTGCACTCACATGTCTTGAATCAAAATGAATCGCATTAATATCTACAAACGTGCTTCCTACCACGGCATTTATAGTAACCTTATACAATATGTCTTTTAAAGCTATCACGAAATATCTAGTACAACTGTTTGATTTTTATTTATTTTTTTGCCTTTTTCAATAGATTGTCCTTTAACAATGCCAACACCTGTCATCTTAACCTTTAAACCCATATTTTCTAAAAGGACGACAGCATCCATAGTTGGTAATCCCACAACACTTGGCATAATAGTTTTATAGGTTTGCGCCGTATTATAAAACTCTTCAAATTCCTTTTCTGCAGATGCGTAATTAACCTTTAAAGATTCTATTTCGTCAATAATAGGTGTATCTGTAAAAATCTTTTGTGCTATTTTTTTAAATACAGGACCCGATACGTCTGCTCCATAATACCCAATACCTTTTTCAGGTTCGTGAATAACAACAATGCATGAATATTTTGGGTTATCGGCAGGAAAATATCCGGCAAACGACGAGATATAATTAAGTTTTTCTTTATCCCTGTAATCCTTTTGACAAGTCCCTGTTTTTCCTGCCATTGAAAAGTTTTCTGAATACAGCTTATGACCTGTACCATGTTCCTTTTCAACCACATTTTTAAGTAATTGTTTTACTTTTAAAATGGTTTCCTTAGAACATATCTGTTTGTTTAAAACCTCTTTTTTAAATGGCACTATGACGTTGTCAAATTCTCTAACTTCTTTTAAAAACTGAGGTTTTAACATTTCACCATCATTGGCAATAGCATTATAAAAAGTAAGGGTTTGAAGCGGTGTAAACTGAACTCCATAACCAAAAGCCATCCATTGTAAAGCGATACCACTCCATCGACCGTTTTTAATTCTGGGATCTGGGATAATAGGTTTAGGCTCCCCAATAATGGGAAGATCCAAATCATTATTAAGATTCATGGCATAAAGCCTATCTACAAACTTCTCTGGGTTTTTAGAATAAGCGCCATCAATAGCTTTTACAATACCTGTATTTGAAGACACCTCAAACGCTTCTGAAATTGAAATTTTACCGTAACCACCTCGATGAGAATCTCTCACTTTTTTTCCGTAGAATGACACGACTCCTTTTTCTGTATCTACAACATCACTGGTATCAATCACTTTATCTTCTAATGCTGCTGTAACAGCCATCAATTTAAATGTAGAACCAGACTCATGACTTTCGCCTACAGCGTAATTAAGTCTTTCGTAATAATATCCTTCTTTATTTCTTCCAAGATTTGATATGGCTTTTACTTCTCCTGTCTTGGTTTCCATAACAACCACACAACCGTGATCTGCTTTATATTTTTCTAACTGTTCCAACAATGCATGATGTGCTATATCTTGTATGTTCACATCTATAGTGGTATACACATCATATCCGTCTTGAGGGTCAATTTGATTATAATCTACAATGGGTTTCCATTGTCCTTTACCTATTTGTTGTTTAGCTCTCTTACCATCTTTACCTCGCAAATATTTTACGCCATAAGCACCATCAATACCTGCTCTTGTTACATTACCTTGATCATCAAACCTTTCATAGCCTATAGAACGCTGTGCAATACCACCCATTGGATGCTCCCGCTTTGTTCTTTGCTCAACAATTAATCCGCCTTTAAACGCTCCAAGTTTCAGCATTGGAAAACTCCTCATTTTAATATAATCTGAGTACCCTATATTTCTTGCTAAAAGAAAATAGCGATTCCTATTAGCTCTCGCTTTTCTTATTTTATTTTGAAAATAACTGGACGGTTTACCATAAAATTTTGATAACGAATCAGATAATGGTTTTAAATATTTTTCGAATGTTTTGTTAGAAGGCGTTAACGCATCTATTCTTATATCATATTTTGGAATAGACGTTGCCAACAAATTCCCATTAGCGGAATACACATTCCCCCTATTCGCAGGAATGGCTACATCTTTTATAATACGTTCTTCTGCTAAAGCTCTATACTTATCCCCTTGTGCAAATTGAATAGTAGACAGTTTAAACACCACTGCTAAGCAGAATATGAACATACATGCAGCTATAAAATACAATCGGTTTAATATGTTTTTCTCGTTAACTGCCAAGGTCCTTTTTATTACTGTGTTTTAACTTTTATTTTTTTTGGAGGAATTACAGAGGGGGCTATTCCTTTTTTACTCATTACTTTTATAACCTCTGATTCCATTTTAAGTCTCATAAGTTTTGAGCGACTATCTATAAACTCTGACCTCATTTCATTCACTTCATTTTTCAATCGTGCAATTTCATATACCTTCTTATCTGCACTATGAGAACTTGCAATCATAACGATAGCCAAGCATGATATGAAAATGATGAGTCTCCAGTTTTTAAAAGAGTCATCACTTACTAAAAAAGTTCCTTTTAAAATGCTATAAATACTTTTTTTCATTTATATCTTTTCAGCTATTCTGAGTTTAGCACTTCTCGCCCTGCTATTTGCTTTTATCTCTTCTTTTGATGGAACTATTAGTCCATTTACTTTTTTTAATGGCACTTCAAAATTCCCAAAAACGTCTCGCTCTGGTTCACCTTCAAATAATCCATTTCTTATAAAACGCTTAACCAATCTATCTTCTAATGAGTGATATGAAATAACACTTAATCTTCCTCCTTGATTTAAAAGTTCAGGTGTTTGCTCTAAAAACTCTTTTAATGCTTCAATTTCCTGATTAACCTCAATTCTAATGGCTTGATAAATTTGAGCCAACACTTTATTCTCATGTCTTGGCGGTAAAAACTTTTTCAATATTAATTTTAACTGCTCACTAGTTTTAATAACCTGTTCTTTTCTTTGTTCAACAATCACTTTAGCCATTGCAGAAGCTGCTCTTAATTCACCATATTGATAAAAAACGTTTCTTAATTGCTCTTCATCATATTCATTAACAACATGATAGGCAGACAATTGATTTTTTTGATTCATTCTCATATCTAAATCGGCCTCAAAACGCGTAGAAAAACCACGTTCTGCAATATCAAATTGATGCGATGACACGCCAAAATCAGCTAAAATCCCATCTACTTTTTTAATACCATAAAATCTCAAAAATCGTTTAACAAACCTGAAATTTTCATTAATTAAAACAAACCTATCGTCGTCTATTGTATTTACAAGAGCATCTTGATCTTGATCAAAAGCAAACAACTTTCCGTTTTCTCCAAGCTGTTTCAATATTTCTTTACTATGTCCACCACCTCCAAAAGTGACATCAACATAAATCCCGTTTTCTTTGATATTTAAACCTTCTACGGTTTCTCTTAGCAATACAGGGTTATGATACTCCATAGTCATCATCATCTTGTCCCATAACTTCTTCAGCTAGATCTGCAAAATCTCCAGTAGCATCATCAATAGCCTTTTCATACTTGTCTTTATCCCAGATTTCTATAATATTTATAGCAGAAGACACTACAATATTTTTTGAAATATCTGCAAAAACAGTTAAATCTTTTGGTATTAACAAGCGGCCATTTGAATCTATTTCAACTACTTTTACACCTGCTGTAAAACGACGAATAAAATCATTATTCTTCTTTTTGAATTTATTTAATTTGTTAACCTTTTGCATTAAAATTTCCCACTCAGACATAGGATACAACTCTAAACACGACTGAAAAACAGCACGTTTTAACACGAACCCATTTTGAAGAACAGGGCTTAACTGTTTTTTTAATGCTGAAGGCAACATAAGTCTTCCTTTAGCATCAACCTTACATTCGTATGTTCCTATTAATGAATTCAAAAGCGGCTATTTCTAGATTTTTTCTTTAATATTCAAATATATTGAAAATTTTACCACTTTTTACCACAATATACCACTTTGTTGATAATTTTTCGATTAATGGTATGTCGCAACCATCCTTTTTTTTGAAAGACGTGCTTAAATACTTGTTTTCAAGAGTTTATAAACTTTCAATCGAAAGCTTTTAAAATGTTAACATCTCTTAACTCAATATTTGCCTTAGAAGAGGAATTTAATAGTTAAAATATCAATGAAATAACTATATTTGTTTTCAACACAACTGTTAGACTAGTTAAATATGCATCTTTTAAAAAAAGAAAAAAATTACAGTTATATTGAAGTTGGAGAAGGCACACCAATAATAATTCTTCATGGTCTTATGGGTGGTTTAAGTAATTTTGATTCTGTTACTAAACATTTTAGTCACAAGGGTTATAAAATTATCATTCCAGAATTACCAATTTATTCCATGTCTTTACTTAAAACTAACGTTAAAAGTTTTGCTAAATACTTACACGATTTTATAGAATTTAAAGGATTCAACGATGATGTTATTTTATTAGGAAATTCACTTGGAGGTCATATAGGCTTATATCATACAAAATTATATCCTAAAAAAGTAAAAGCGCTAGTAATTACTGGAAGTTCTGGTTTATATGAAAGCGCTATGGGAGGCGGCTATACAAAACGCAGTGATTATGAAGTTATTAAAAAGAAATCACAAGACGTTTTTTATGACCCTGAAGTGGCGACTAAAGAAATAGTTGATGAAGTTTATGAAACCGTAAATGATAGGAATAAGCTCATTAAGACCTTAGCCATTGCAAAAAGTGCTATTAGACATAACATGGCGCATGATTTGCCAAAAATGAAAACACCAACATGTATCATTTGGGGTAAAAATGATACAGTCACACCTCCAGAAGTTGCAGTAGAATTTAATAGTTTATTACCAGATTCTGATTTATTCTGGATAGATAAATGCGGGCATGCTGCTATGATGGAACACCCAGAAGAATTTAATGAAATTCTTGAATCTTGGTTAACTAAAAGAAATTTTTAAAATTTCAAATCAATTTGTATGTTAGTTAAATCTGCTGAATTTGTAATGAGCAATTCTGATGTGGCAAAATGCCCAAAAAACAGATTGCCAGAATATGCGTTTATTGGCAGAAGTAATGTTGGTAAGTCGTCACTGATCAATATGCTTACCGGCAAAAAAAGTTTGGCTAAAACATCTGGAAGGCCTGGAAAAACACAACTTATTAACCATTTTTTAATTAATAAAAACTGGTTTTTAGTCGATTTGCCTGGTTATGGGTACGCTAAGGTTTCTAAGAGTGCGAAAAAAGTATTTCAAAAATTTATCACCCAATATTTCAGTTTAAGGGAACAATTGGTTTCAGCATTTGTTTTGGTTGATATACGCCACGAACCCCAACCCATTGATTTAGAATTTATGCAATGGCTGGGAGAAAACAGCATTCCTTTCTCAATTATATTTACAAAAGCAGATAAACTAAAACCAAAGGCCATTGATAACCATATTGATACATACAAATCTATTTTACTGGAAACCTGGGAAGAGATGCCTAATTATTTTATAACTTCTTCTTCAAAAGACCTTGGTAAGGATGATGTTTTAAATTATATTGAACAGCTCAATGATAGTTTTATAACAGACTAAATACGCGCTTTAGCAGATACATTAAATTCTTGAATTTAACTTAGCAAATCGAAAACACACAGCACGATAAAAAATGATACAATATTCTGAAATCAAACCAGTTGAGTTCATTGAATAATTGCGTTAATTTCTTCTACTTTTTTAATACATAATTATTTTTTTACAGTCGCTACCTTCTTAATATTGAATGACGTTTTTAAATCTTGAAGCACATTAATCGCTTCTTCAATATACACGTCTTGACTTAAGCTTTTATGCCAACGATCACGTTTTTCTTTTAAATCGGTTGTGTCCTTAGTAAAAAGACTTTTTTCATAATTAGTCGATTCAAAAGTCAGGTTTGTTTTGTAATTATTTAATTCTTCAAAACGATCACCTTCTTCTTCATCCTGAGCTAATTTAGCTTTATACTTTTCATAATTAAGTGGAAGCTCCGTATCGTCAATCTTATTCTTTAACCATTGAGCGTTCTCCTCAATAAGTTTTAACTGAGGATTGTTTTTCATCCGATTATTGCTGTTTTGTATTGTTTCGTCATAATCAAAATAACGATTCCAGAGTGTATATTTTGCAGCATCAATCTCATCCCAAGGTAACGGATTTTCTTTGTCCTTTTCTCCAACATCAATGTAGCTAAACTTACCAGGAACCACAACATCACTTTTAACACCTTCTAACTGAACCGAACCACCATTTATACGATAGTACTTTTGGGTTGTTAAAGCCAAAGCACCTAAATCGCCACTGGTATTATTACGCACCCAACTATTTAAATTTAATACATTTTGAACCGTACCCTTTCCATATGTTTGTTTACTGCCAATAATAATAGCTCGTTTGTAATCTTGCATAGCTGCCGACATAATTTCTGAAGCTGAAGCAGATAATTCATTTACTAATATTACTAAAGGCCCATCCCAAACTATGGATTTATCTCGATCTTCTAATATTCGTTTTGGTTCGCCTGTTGAGCGTACCTGAACGACGGGTCCGTCTTCAATAAATAATCCAGCCATATCAACTACTGCAGGTAACGATCCACCACCATTATTACGTAAATCTAAAACTAAGCCTTGCATACCTTCTTTTTTCAGTTGCTCAATTTCTCTCTTTACATCTATTGCCGCATTTAATTTTTTATAATTATTAAAATCTAAATAAAAACTCGGCAAGTCTATCACTCCAAACTTGACATTATCCTTTTCAACCAGAGAAGCCTTTGCATAGGTCTCGTCTAATTGAATAATGTCTCTTGTAAGCGTAACATCTTTAATAGTACCATCAATTTTTTTAATAGTAAGTGTAACTTTAGTGCCTTTTGGTCCTTTTATGTAAGTAATAGCATCACTTAAAGGCATACCCACAATACTTAATGGTATCTCTTCATCTTCTTGTTTTACTTTTAAAATAACATCTTCAACTTCTAACTCATTACTACGCCAGGCAGGACCACCGGAAATTAATTTAACAATTTTAACGTAATCCATTCGTTTTTGCAACTGCGCCCCTATTCCTTCTAATTTACCAGACATCCTAGTATCAAATAAATCTTTACTTCTTGCTCCTAGATAATACGTGTGCGGATCAAATTCTCCAACAATGGTATTCACATAAATCTCAAACCAATCTTCTCGTTTTTGGTCATCAATAGTATCATTAAAGTAAATATCGATAGATTTTAATGTAGCCTCTCTCGCTTCTTTTTCTATTTCTTCTTCAGACTTCATGATATAGGAGGAATCTTTTTCTTTTGCCATTTTTTCTTGAACACGAATATCATCATAATTAGAAATGGTTGAATATTTAAGTTGCATTCTCCAACGATCGATCATTTCCTTTTTATTTTTCACAAAACCAACGTTATCATAATCTAAATCAAAGACTTCATCTTTTGAATAATCAAAAGGTTGCGACAATACTTCCTTATAAATTTCTTTTGCTTCTTCAATACGCTTTAGAATACGTTGATGCGTTACATTAAAAAACGTAATATCATATATCTTTAATTGATCATCAATATTGGTTTCAAACCTTTTAAAATCATTAATATCAGATTCATAAAAATAACGTTTTACGGGATCAAGATTTTCAACATAATCCTTAAAAAGTTCTTTTGAAAAATCATCATTTATCTCTATTGGATCGAAATGACCAGATTGCAACACGTAGGTTATGACTTGTATTAACAATTTATCTTTATCTGGATCGGCAAAAGTTTTGGTAGTAAAACTACAAGATGCAAAAGCTAACAACAATAGCAATAACAATACTTTATAGTTCCTTTTCATAATATTTTTCATTTTTATTTTCAAATTTATAACTCTTTAACTTACTTGTTATTAATAAAAAACATCAATCACATAATAACTCATAAAAAGAGAAAACGTTTATTTTGACTAAAATAAAGAAAAAACCATGCCAATAAAGTTATAATGATACTAATTTTTTGTTAAACCAAACAATTTGAGCAATTGCAGAGTAATTTATGTATTTTTGCGCTGTTTTTACATGACAAGCCATGAAGAAAAAGCCGCTTATTTTAGTTACAAATGATGATGGAATTAATGCCCCTGGAATTAGAACTCTAATTGAAGTTTTAAATACTATTGGTGATGTTGTCGTTGTAGCACCCGATAGTCCGCAAAGCGCCATGGGTCATGCGATAACTATTGATTATACATTGTATGTTGAAAAAGTCGTTATAGATAGTGATAAACAAATTGAATATAGCTGTTCTGGAACACCTGCAGATTGTGTAAAAATTGGAATAAGAGAAGTACTTGACAGAAAACCAGACCTTTGTGTTTCTGGAATTAATCACGGTTCTAACTCGTCTATTAATGTTATTTATTCAGGCACTATGAGTGCTGCCATTGAAGCGGGTATAGAAGGCATTCCAGCTATTGGATTTTCATTACTTAATTATAAGTGGAATGCAGATTTTAGTGCAACTAAAACTTATGTTAAGACAATTACCGAAAATGTTTTAAAATATGGATTACCTAATGGTATTGTTCTCAATGTTAATATTCCAGATATTAAAGAAAAAGACATTAAAGGTATTAAAATATGCAGGCAAGCTAAAGCCAATTGGGTTGAAGAGTTTGATAAAAGAAAGAGTCCTCAAGGTAGAGATTATTATTGGCTTACCGGAAAATTTGTTAATTTAGATAAAGGAGAAGATACCGACGAATGGGCACTTGAAAATGGATATGTTTCTGTGGTTCCGGTACAGTTTGATTTAACAGCTCATCATTATATTCAAAATTTAAACACTTGGGATTTAAATGATTAAAAAAGATGTAATTATAGGATTATTTGTTGGCTTAATAGCAAACGCCATAGGGCTATTTTTGGCTGCTACCATTTTAGGAAATGGTGATGATTTCTTTACGGTGATTAAAGCGGCATCTGCCGAAGGCTTTTTAGGAAAACTAATTAGCTTAGGTGCCATTTTAAATTTAGTCACTTTCTTTATTTTTATAAAGAAAAAGCAAGATTACAGAGCTCGAGGTGTCTTATTAATTACTGTATTTGTAGCGGTTTTAACATTTGTTTTTAAAGTATTATAAGTTATTATTCTTTAAATGAAATACCCATTAACAAAACTTTCAATCCAGCCCAGAATGGTTATTTGGGTATCGCATCTGACCTCTAAAACAATAAATACAAACAGATGAATTATTATATCATAGCGGGAGAAGCCTCAGGTGACTTACATGGTTCAAACCTTATGAAAGCATTACTAAAAGAAGATGTTAATGCGGATTTTAGGTTTTGGGGTGGGGACCTTATGCAAGAAGTTGGAGGGACCTTAGTAAAGCATTACAAAGAACGCGCTTTTATGGGTTTTGCTGAAGTAATTCAAAACCTATCTACCATATTTAAAGACATTTCTTTTTGCAAAAAAGATATTGCCCAATTCAACCCAGATGTCATTATTTTTATTGATAATTCCGGATTTAACTTACGCATTGCAAAATGGGCAAAACAAGCGGGTTTTAGAACTAATTACTACATTTCTCCTCAAGTATGGGCCTCAAGAGCTCGTAGAGTAAAAGCCATAAAGCGAGACATTGATGCCATGTATGTAATATTGCCTTTCGTTAAACCCTTTTATAAGAAGTACGATTACAACGACGTGACCTTTGTGGGACATCCATTGATTGATGCCATTGCAGATAGAACTCAAGTTGATGAATTTGAGTTCAGAGCAGAATATGAATTAAACAGAAAACCCATCATAGCATTGTTACCTGGGAGCAGAAAACAGGAAATAAAAAATATGCTCTCTGTCATGTTAAGTTTAGTAGATTCGTATCCAGATTATCAATTTGTAATTGCCGGAGCACCAAGTCAAGATTATGAATTTTATAAACCATTTATAAACGCAGTAAATATTAAATTTATAGCTAATAAAACCTACGACTTACTTAGCGTCTCTTCGGCTGCCGTAGTTACTTCTGGCACAGCAACCTTAGAAACAGCTTTATTTAAGGTTCCACAAGTAGTATGCTATAAAGGTAGTGCCATATCATATCAAATTGCAAAACGCATTATTACACTTAAATTTATTTCGCTAGTTAATCTTATTATGGACAAAGAAGTTGTTAAAGAACTTATACAACATGATTTTAATACTAAAAATTTAAAAAGAGAACTTGATGTTATTTTAGATCCTTATCAGCGTACTAAATTTTTTATGAATTATTACGAATTAGAAAAAATTCTTGGTGGGAAAGGCGCTAGTGAAAAAACAGCTAAATTAATTTTTAATTCCATTAAAGATTAAATGATCTATGAAACAATTTATAATTTGTATTCTTACTATTCTTGCCTTAACCTCATGTAAATCTTCTAAGCAAAAAAAATCAAGTACAAAAGATTCTTCGAAAGCAATCATACAAACTACAAATAATACTGATGAAGAATTAACAAATATTCCTGAAATTACCTCAACGTCAGAAAGAAATACTATAACGGAAGCGATTGTTAATTATGCAAAACAGTTTCAAGGTGTGAAATATAAATTTGGAGGTACTACAAAAAAAGGAATGGATTGCTCTGGCTTAATTTATAAATCTTTTGGAGCTTATAATGTTGCCTTACCTAGAATCTCTAGAGATATGGCAAAAAACGGCAAAAAAATTTCTATTGATAGCGTTAAAACAGGGGACCTGCTTTTTTTTAAAACAAATTCTAGACGCAATACGATTAATCATGTTGGTTTAATAGTGACTGCCCTTCCCGGAAATATTGAGTTTATACATTCTACTTCAAGTCTTGGTGTTATTATTTCTTCGTTAGCTGAGCGTTATTGGTATTATTCTTTTATTGAAGCGCGCAGATTGTTGTAAGATATTTGCTATCTTTCAATTATTGATATTTAATGTTTAAAAGGATTCCCGCAATGTCCTTTATAAATATTTTGGGTATTTTTAAATTTGTTAATGGACATTTCATTCATGAAGCTTTTTAATTTTACAATTATTAAATTAACTATTTGCCTCATTGCAGGAATCATTATTGGCTATTTCTTCAATGTTTCGTTAAAATTTAATACATACGCATTAGTCTTCTTATTTATTATTCTAACGATACACTACCTTATTGCGAAAAACCGGTTTATAAAAACTATTTGGTTTGGATTAATAGCGTATACGATAACCATTTTTATTGGTGTCTTTGCGGTAAATATTCATAATCAAAGAAATCGTTCTACCCATTATACGAACAATATTAATATTGAGAATGACTCTATCAATAAAATTGTCTTCAGGATAAGAGAGGTTATAAAACCCAGTAAATATTCTGATAAATATATTGTTGATGTTCTTGAAACTAATGGTCTTAAAGTTTCTGGAAAATTGATTTTAAATATTCCGAAAGACGCTACTAACAATTTTAAAGTAGATCATGTTTTTTTAACTAAAAGTGTTTTCCAAGAAATAAAGCCTCCTTTAAATCCTGGTCAGTTTGATTACAAAGCTTATTTAAAAAAACAAGATATATATCATCAACTATATATTTCAAAACAGGAACTCTTAAAAATTAGTTCTAGTACAAATACGATATTTGGAATTGCTTATAAAATAAGACAACATATTAATTCAAAACTCAAAGCTTATCCTTTTAAACCAGATGAATTAGCCATTATTAATGCGATTCTTTTAGGACAAAGACAAGATCTTAGCGAAGATGTTTACAATAGTTACACCAATGCAGGAGCAGTACATATTTTAGCAATTTCAGGATTGCATATAGGTATTATTTTAATATTACTAAGCACCTTGCTCAAACCCATAGAACCATTTAAATATGGACTATATATTAAAACTATTATTCTTGTATTAATTTTATGGAGTTTTGCCATTATCGCAGGACTTTCAGCTTCAGTAACCAGAGCGGTAACCATGTTTAGTATTGTAGCTATAGGGATGCATTTAAAGCGTCCAGCTAATATCTATAATACATTAGCTATTTCTATTTTTATATTATTACTTTTTAAGCCTTTATTTCTTTTTGACGTTGGCTTTCAATTAAGTTATTTGGCTGTTCTAAGTATTGTTAGCGTAGACCCATATCTATATAAATTGTGGAAACCAAGAAACTGGTTATTAAAAAAATATTGGCACACATTTACTATTACTATTTCAGCGCAACTAGGAATACTTCCAATAAGTATATTCTATTTTAATCAGTTTCCAGGGTTGTTTTTTGTCTCAAATCTTATAATCATACCCGTACTCGGTCTAATTTTAGGGCTTGGCATATTAGTTATTATTTTAGCTGTAACTGATCTCCTTCCAGATTTTATCGCCACTCTTTTTGGAAATTGTATTACCGTTATGAATACTGTTGTAGGATGGGTTGCAAATCAGGATATTTTTTTAATAAAAAATATTTCATTTAGCTTAGTATATGTATTAGGGTCTTACCTTATAATTATTGCATTAACAAGAGTTCTAATTAAAAGAAATTATAGCCGTTTACTGTTTTTTCTTATCTCTATAATTATTTTTCAAGGCACATTTCTATATAATAAATTTGAGCCTCCAAAAAACAAGTTTTTAATATTCCACAAAAGTCGTTTTAGCATGATAGGAAAGGTTGCACCTAATCAACTTATTTTATATCACAATTTAGATAGTTTTGCTAAAAAGGATGATAGAACTGTACCAGATTATTTGGTTAAAAACCATATAGGTGATTTAAAAGAAGACACCCTAAGAAATTTATATCAATTTAAAAACAAAACACTTTTAGTAGTTGACAGTTTAGGAATATATAATTTAAAAAAACTTCACCCTGATGTTATATTACTTCGAAATTCTCCAAAAGTTAATTTAACAAGATTAATAGACTCCTTACGCCCAAACCTTATTATTGCGGATGGTAGCAATTTCAAATCCTATACTAACCGATGGAAAACAACCTGCGAAAAAGATAACGTTTCATTTCATTATACTGGTAATCAAGGCGCATATATTTTTAACAAGTGACTATACCATAAATTTAAATCATCTATTCATAATATTTTCATATGTCAGCATTACTAAATGTGCATTTTTTCATACATTTAAAAAACTTATTTAAGATTATAAACTAAGATCAAAATCTATGTTTCACACCAAAACATACAGATGTATAGTAACATCTATATTAGCACTAGTATTGCTTATAAACTTTCAAGGATTACACGCTCAAAAAAAACAAAAAACAACAAAAGCATCAGAAACTAATTTTGAACTTAATGATTCAATGTTAAACATGTTTAGCTTTCGGAGTATTGGTCCAGCAGCCTATTCTGGACGTATTTCTGATTTAGCTGTGAATCCTGAAAACCCCTCAGAATATTATGTTGGTGTTGCTTCTGGTGGACTTTGGAAAACAATTAATCATGGCACCACTTTTAAACCAATTTTTGATGATCAACCCGTGTTTTCAATTGGGTGTTTAGCTATGGACCCAAACAATTCAAATGTATTATGGGTAGGTACTGGAGAAAATAATTCCCAGCGTAATTTGGCCTATGGAGATGGTGTTTACAAAACAACCGATGGCGGAAAATCATTTACTAATATGGGGCTCAAAACGAGTTCTCAAATTGGAAAAATAATGATAGATCCAAGAGATAGTAATACGGTTTATGTTGCTGCACAAGGTCAAGCCTGGGGTCCTGGTGGAGAACGCGGACTTTATAAAACTATTGATGGTGGAAAAACTTGGAATCGTATTCTCGAAATTGGAGAATACACTGGAGTTTCTGATATGGAAATGGACCCGAGGAATCCAGATATTTTATATGCGTCTTCACATCAGCGTGAAAGACGTGTGTATTCTAAAATAAATGGCGGACCCGAATCAGCCATTTATAAATCAACAGATGCTGGTTCTACATGGAAAAAACAAACCAAAGGCTTACCTAAAGGAGATATAGGTAGAATTGGATTAGCCTTATCGCCTGCAAACCCCGATATTATTTATGCCGTAGTTGAATTACCCGAAAGCAAAAGTGCTTTTTATAAATCGAGTGATATGGGTGAAAGCTGGGAAAAAAGAAGTGATAAAGGTCCTCGAAGTCCTCAATATTATAATGAAGTATATGCCGATCCTATAAATCCTGATGTGGTTATATTAATGGATACTTATAATTCACTTTCAAGTGACGGGGGTAAAACGTGGAAAAACATAGAAGGTAGAAATAAACATGTTGATAATCACGCTATTTGGATTGATCCAAATGACACCAATCATTATATAGCCGGTTGTGATGGTGGTATTTATGAAACTTACGACCGTGCGACAACGTGGCAATTCAAAAATAACCTCCCTATAACCCAGTATTATCATGTAAGAACGGATAACGACTTCCCTTTTTATAATGTATATGGTGGTGCACAAGATAATGGCTCTTGGTTTGGTCCATCTCAAACAAATCGGAACAATTTAGTTAATGCCGATTGGACTCATACTATTGGAGGTGATGGATATTTATCAATTCCGGACCCAAATAATCCAGATATTCATTATTGTGAATCTCAATATTGCGGATTAAAAAGATATGATAGAACTACCGGAAACAGTATTTCCATAAAACCACAGCCTACTACGGATGAAGAATACAATTGGAACTGGAATACACCTTATTTTATTAGTGCATTCAATTCAAAAACACTTTATGTAGGAGGGAATTATGTTCTTAAAAGTACCGATATGGGTGGAACTTGGAATAAAATTAGTGGAGATATGACCAGAGGTATTAATCAAAATACCCTACCAATGATGGGCAAATATTGGCCACCCGAAGCCGTTGCAAAAAATCTATCTACTTCCAAATTTGGTAATATTTTTGCCTTGGCAGAATCTCCATTACAACAAGGCATGCTTTATGCTGGAACTGATGATGGGTTAATTTGGACTACCGAAAATGATGGAGTAAACTGGACACGATACGACAAGTTTCCAGGCGTTCCAGAAATGACCTTTGTTAATTATATTCTTCCTTCTCAACATACAAAAGGCACTATTTATGCATGTTTTGATGGCAGAAAAAATAGCAGTGACTTTACGCCATATTTAATAAAAAGTGTAGATAATGGTAAGTCATGGGTTTCGATTGCCTCAAATTTACCTTCGGGCACCGTTTATTGTATTCAAGAAGATCATATAAATCCTAATATTCTATTTATTGGAACCGAATGGGGCGTTTGGACAACTATTGACAGTGGTAAAAAATGGGTTCAAATCAAAAAAGGAATTCCAACAATTCAGATAAAAGATATCACTATTCAAAAACGTGAAAACGACTTGGTTGTTGCAACATTTGGTAGAGGATTTTATGTGTTAGACAATTATTCTTCATTAAGAAAGCTTAGTCAAGAAATAGAAAACAAAGAGGCTCATGTCTTTGAAATAAACGATGCACTCCTTTATTTTCCGGCCAATAATTTAAGTTATCAAGGTGATGTTCATTTCAGAACGCCAAATCCAAAACCTGCGGCAACTTTTGAATATTATATTAAAAATGGATTTAAGTCTTTAAAACAAAAACGCGTTAAGGCCATGAAAGCTGTTGATAAAGATGGAGGAGCATTTTTATATCCTTCGGAAGATGATCTTTTAGCTGAAAAGGAAGAGGTGAAACCTACATTAGTTTTTACAATTTACGATGCTAATAATTCGATTATACGAAAGTTTACAGAACCATTAAGTGAAGGCTACAAAAGTACAAACTGGGATCTAAGCTATTTAACTAGTCGCGGTCCGAAAGTCCCACCTGGGGTTTATAAAGTTACTATTGATAAAAATATAGATGGTATTTTTACAAGAATGATAGAACCCCAAACTTTTAAAATCAATTCTTTACCTAACGCACTTGGAACACCTAATTATGCTGCGAATTTTATTTTTTTAAAAGAAGCTAACACTTTAAGTTTAAAAGTCAACGCTGCTAGAAATAAAATAAAATTGATGAATGATACGTTAAAAAACATGGCGGAAACTCTTTTAAATACTCCCGTTGAATCTGATGCTTTAATATCAAAAATAAAAACGTTGCAAACTGAAATTGATTCGGTAGCCAAGGTAATAATTGGAGGTTTTGGAGCAAAAAACTCTGTCTCTAGTAGATTACAATTTACACTTTACACAAGTCGCTCAGCACAGGTAGATATTACCGGATCGCAAAAACAACAATTTAACCTTGCTAAAGAAGGTTATGAGACTGTAAAATTTAACCTAACGGATTTATTTATTAATAAAATTCCTGCTTTAGAAAAAGAGTTTGAAAATTTGGGTGGTATTTTATATACTAATACCTCGCAAGGTCGACGCTAGAAAGAGTAATCCTTATTTTACTAGATTTACAAACAAAAGGTATTAAAAAACAAAAATGCCCTTTATAAAAATTATAAAGGGCATTTTTGTTTTTACTGATTAATACACTAATAATTATTTGAATTCTGATTTAAATGCGGTATAATAATTATTAAATTTTTCTTGAGAATCTAATGCTTTATGATCATCACTTTTAAACATTTTTAAATATAACTCAAGCTGATTTGGATTTTTATAACCGCGAATTGGAGCAATTAAATCTCCTTTTTCATCCATAAAAACAATGGTAGGATACGCACTTACCTGAAAATACCCAGCTAACTGATGTTGAGAGTTTCTTCTTTTTGCTAATTCAGGCTTATATCCCGGATTAGAAAATGTTTTCCCTTTAAAATCGACACTTTCATTCCCTTCAGCATTAAATTTAACAGCATAGTAATGCTTGTTCACATAATCTACAACATCGGCATTCTGAAACGTATTTTTATCAAGCATTTTACAAGGACCACACCAACTGGTATAAACGTCCATCATAATTTTTTTTGGTGCTTGCTTTTGAAGCGCTACTGCCTTTTCAAGTGTTATCCAATTAATCTCTTGAGCTATACTATTAACTGAAGTAAAAACAGCTAAAAGCAATATAAATCGTATTTTTTTCATAATATTATTTGTTGCAAAACTTATACCGAACTTACAAAAAATGCTCCAAGATAGGAGCATTTTGAATAATTTTTAACTATTTTTTCGATTAACGGATACCATGCATTAATTTTTTTATAACTGGATATAAAACAGCTGAAAGAACTCCTAGACCAACTGCCACGGCAGTTAACAGCCAAAAGAAGTAACTTAAACCTTCCGTTTCAGCAATACCTTCTGAAGCTTCTCCAAAAACTCCAGCCATTTTCATTCCTATTGCAACTGCCAAATACCAAATACCAAACATCATCGCTATCATACGTCCAGGAACCAATTTACTAACATAAGACAATGCTACTGGCGACACACATAATTCTCCCATAGTATGGAAAAAATACACCAGCACGAGCCAAATCAAACTTACTTTCGCTGTTTGTGCTCCAGGTTCAATTCCCATAGCACCAATTGCTACACAAGCCATCCCTAAACCTAATAATACCATGCCAATCGCATATTTCATATTGGCATTTGGGTTATACTTACTTTCCCACCATTTTGAAAATAAGGGTGCAAAGGCAATAATAAACAATGAGTTTAAGACGCCAAACCAAGATGCCGGTACTTCTGCTATTTCTTTCAAATATTCAGTATATAACATCCAAATTGCAATCGCCCAAATAATAACAAAACTGGTTGCTAAAATTAAATTAGACAGTGCATATTTTGAAAAGGTCTTTTTAAATAACAACCATAAAACACGTGTTATAATTCCTAAAGGCACTAAAGTCATTAATGAATTTACAATTTTAAAAATCATTGCAGAATTGCCTTCAAGTACACGTTGCGTATAATCTCTGGCAAAAATCGTTAGAGAGCTAGGTGATTGCTCAAAAATAGCCCAAAAGAAGATCGTTATAAAGGCAAAGAAAATAACTGCAAGCATTCTGTCCCTCGTTATTTTATCATATTTTGGTATTCTTATTATCAATAATAGAACGAATAATAACAAAGCCAAAAGAATAATAAACGTTGGCCCCTCTAAACCCATAGCTGAAAAATCAAAAAGATTATACTCGTTTCCAGAAATTTTAGAAACAGGGTCATTTAATATCCATGCCAAGCCTAATACGGAAGCAATTACAATAATAGACAGTTGAAATCCAGAAAACGGATTTAATTTTACTTCACCTTCTTTTAGTTCAACTTTTTCTCCCTTTTGTAATTTAAGAGGTTTCTTTCCAATATCACCGAAAATATTTTGAGCTTTCCAAAATTGTAGAAGTCCAAAAAACATAAACACTCCGGCAAGACCAAAGCCCCAACTCCAACCTACTTTTTCTCCTAAATATCCACATAAAAGAATTCCAAGGAATGCACCAGCATTTACACCCATATAAAAAATAGTGTAGGCACCATCTTTTTTCTCTGATCTATCTTTATACATTTCAGAAATTATTGAAGTCATATTTGGTTTAAAAAAACCACTTCCAAAAACCAAGAGTGTCAATCCTAAATAGATAAAGAATGGCGATTCTAAAGCCATTGAAGCATGACCCAGAGTCATTAACAGAGCCCCCACAACAACAGCCCACCTAAAACCAATAATCTTATCGGCAAAATACCCGCCTAATAACGTAGACAAATATACTAGGGAGGTGTAAGTACCAAAAATAGCAAAGGCATGTTCACGAGGCCAACCCCAGCCACCATCAAGCAATGATGCTGTAAAGAACATAACTAATAAGGCACGCATTCCATAATAGGAAAAACGTTCCCACATCTCGGTAAAAAATAATACAAAAAGTCCAGCCGGATGACCAAGTACTGTAGTTTTAAAGAATTGGTCTGTTGAATTTTGACTCATAGTCTATGTGATTTAGATGTAATTTAAATAAACTTAATTAATTATTCAGAATCATAAGAATGCATGACTCGTTCTTGATCTTCGGCTCCATGCGTTAACCGCTTAAGTGGCTTTAAGATTAATATAAACAAGGATCCTATAATGACAGTAAAAATTAATATTCCTGAAAAAATAGCGTATTCACCAAAATCTGAGGCTGATTCTCCCACAACACCAGCCACTTTACTACCTAGACCGGTAGCCGCAAAATAAACGCCCATCATTAAAGAGACATATTTTACAGGTGCTAATTTTGTAATAAATGACAACGCTACTGGAGACAAACAAAGCTCTCCAATGGTATGGAAAAAGTATGCTAACACCAACCATATCATACTAGAAGATCCGGATTTTTCAAATTCCATAGCTGCAAATACCATAAATACAAATCCAAAGCCCATGATAATAATTCCTATAGCCATTTTAAATATAGACGTACCTTCTTTTCCTTTCAGCTTTCTTTTAGCCCAAATACTAGCAACAACCGTTGCAAATAAAATAATAAATCCGGCATTAAGACCTTGAAACATTACTGTCGGTATTTCCCAACCAAATAAAACCCTATCAATTTTAGATTCAGTATATAAATTCATTAATCCACCCGCTTGCTCAAACGCACCCCAAAATACAATAACCATAATAAATGATAATAATAAAACCATAAACCGGTCTTTATATACCTGCGTGTCTAATTCCTTATAAATCATCATAAGCAAAGCTGCAATCGCAGTTAAAAACAAAAATAACAGTCCATAACCCCATTCTAATGTATACCATCCATAAATTGACGCTGCTAGTAAGATTCCAGTAAACAACAATTGTTTTGGCGAACTGAACAATTTAGAGTATAATTTGCCATAAGAAATTTCATTAGGGTCGCCCTTAGTTTCCACAAAGTTTCCCACTTGTGTTAAATACTTTTGACCAAATAAATAGTTAATTAAACCTAAAAGCATTACAATTCCAGCCAGACCAAAACCCGCATGCCAACCCCATTCTAAAACTACAAAACCCACAAAAGTAGTGGCTAATAAGGAGCCCAAATTAATACCTATATAAAATATACTAAACCCTTTATCTCGTCTAATATCACCTTCTTTATATAAACCACCAACCATTGTAGAAATATTTGGTTTCAATAAGCCAACACCTAAAATTACCAATCCTAAACCCGTATAAAATGCCCAAGTATCTGTAAGAACTAAAACACCATGCCCCATGCATAATACAACAGCACCAACTAGAACTGCTTTTTTCTGACCTAATAACTTATCTGCAATCATTCCGCCTGGAATCGACATGACATATACCAACATCGTGTACCATCCGTAAAGTGCCAAAGCTTCTTTACTTGACCATCCTAAACCAGCACCTCTTTCATCTCCTACTGTTGCTGTTGTCATATATAAAACTAAAAGCGCTCTCATACCATAATACGAAAAACGCTCCCACATTTCTGTTAAAAATAATATGTAAAGACCAACTGGCTGACCAAAAAGCTCTCTTTGATGTGGTTTTAATGCTGTGCTTGTCATAAAAATATCTTCGTTAAAAATTCAAAAAAAATACCTCTATTGATTTTAAAATAATCATGTTAAATTCTGTTATTTCTTGCTTAATCAATAAAAGTTACCAAGTTTACTAAAAATTAAACAAAAAACCTGCATTATTAACAGTTAAATATTATTTATTCTTAACATTAAAAGCATTGTATAATTTAAAAACTAGATATACTATATTTGTTATTTAAACCATTATTAAATGAACAAAACTATCTCTGGTTTTTCTAAACTATCTAAGTCAAAAAAAATTGAATGGATTGTCAATAACTACCTTTCAAAAAATCCTTCAGCAACGTATATTTTAGAGCAATATTGGAATACTGATAAAAAGTTGCAACAACTTCATGATGAGTTTATTGAAAATACCATTTCTAATTATTACTTGCCACTTGGAGTAGCTCCAAATTTTTTAATTAATAAAAAACTATATGCCATACCAATGGCCATCGAAGAAAGTTCTGTGGTCGCAGCTGCCAGTAAATCAGCAAAATTTTGGTTAGAAAGAGGTGGGTTTAAAACTAGGGTCATTTCTACTACAAAAATTGGTCAGGTACATTTTATGTACCATGGTAACCCTAACAATTTAAAATCTTATTTTAATTACATAAAACCAAAACTTCTTAAAGATGCAAAGCCCATTACAAAAAATATGGAACAGCGTGGTGGTGGTGTAATTAATATTGAATTAAGAGATAAAACAGCTGATATTAAGGGATATTTTCAACTTCATGTCTCATTTGAGACCCTTGATGCCATGGGTGCAAATTTTATCAACTCATGCCTTGAACAATTTGCTAAAACGTTTAAAGAGGAAGCCAATAATTATGAGGGGTTTTTAAATTCAGAAAAGGATATACAAATAGTCATGAGTATTTTATCAAATTATGTTCCTGATTGCTTAGTTAGAACTGAAGTATGTTGTAAGGTTGAAGATTTAAATGAAGATGAAGATATTTCTCCAGAAGAGTTTGCTTTAAAATTTGTTCAGGCCGTGAATATTGCTGAAGTTGAACCCTATAGAGCCGTGACTCATAATAAAGGCATCATGAATGGCATTGATGCGGTTGTTTTAGCAACAGGAAACGATTTTAGAGCCATAGAAGCTGGTGTACATGCCTATGCATCAAGAAACGGAACATACAGCAGTTTAACACATGCTAAAGTTGAAAATGGCATCTTTTCATTTTGGATGGAAATTCCATTAGCTCTTGGAACCGTAGGCGGACTCACAGGTTTACATCCACTTGTAAAACTTTCATTAGAATTACTTGATAACCCTTCAGCAAAAGAACTCATGCAGATTGTAGCGGTCGCTGGATTGTCTCAAAATTTTGCCGCTTTAAGATCTCTTACTACGACGGGTATTCAAAAAGGGCATATGAAAATGCATTTAATGAATATTTTAAATCAATTTGAAGCTACTGACCAAGAGAAGGCTGTTATTTTTGACTATTTTAAAACCCATACCGTTTCACATAGTGAAGTTGTAGAAGTATTACAAAAAATAAGAACTAGAAATTGAATTTAAAAACCTTCTATAGCAACGGAAAATTACTTATTACAGGCGAGTACGTCGTACTAGATGGTGCTTTATCACTTGCTGTACCCACAAAATTTGGTCAAAGTTTAAAGATTACAACTATTGATTATCCAAAAATTATTTGGAAAAGTTACGACGAAAAAGGAACCATCTGGTTTGAAGATTCGTTTCTAATTGAACAGATTGATTCGTTAGACCTTTCCCGCAATGATTTTTCCAGAAGACTGATTCAAATTTTAAAATCAGTTCAACAACTTAATCCAAATTTTTTAAGTTCGGGTAAGGGATATGAAATTTTTACTTATTTAGATTTTAAAAGAGAATGGGGTTTAGGAACCTCTTCAACACTTATAAATAATATAGCCCAATGGACAGAAGTTGATGCTTACAGATTGCTGGAGATGACCTTTGGCGGAAGCGGTTATGATATTGCTTGTGCACAAAACAATCACCCGATAACCTATCAATTACAAAATAGCATCCCTAAAGTAAATGCAGTTAACTTTAACCCTGATTTTAAAAATGATTTATATTTTGTGTATCTCAACAAAAAGCAAAATAGTCGGGATGGCATTGCACAATATAAGTCTAACAACACATCTGCCTCAAATTTTATTGATGAAATAAACCATATTACCTCTGAAATTATTTCATGTCAATCTCTTTCTTTTTTTGAAAAACTCATAACACACCACGAAACCATAATTTCGAAATTAATAAAACAAAAGCCCGTAAAAGCTCATTTCTTCAATGATTTTAAAGGAAGTATTAAAAGTTTAGGTGCATGGGGTGGCGATTTTATTTTAGTTACATCTGAAACGAATCCAGAACCCTATTTTAAAAGTAAAGGCTTTGAAACTATTATTCCATTCAGTGATATGATTCTAAAACATTAAGCCATAAAAAAAGCCTCGAAAATCGAGACTCATTTTTATTTCTTTATTAATCGCTTTTATTCAATTTGAGATTTTGCTCTATTATCTTCAATTTCCGCTGCTTCTTTTAAAGCATCAAAAAGCTTCGTGTTAACAACATTCATCTTCTGATTTTCAACTTGATTTGCTAATGCTTGATAATTATCTAATTCAACAGCCGGGGTTATTTTAGTCACTTGAACCATATAAACACCGTTATTGCCATCAATTAATTTAGACGTTTCTCCTTCTTTCAAACCAAAAGCTGCACCTACAACAAAAGGTTCTCTGCCTGCTCCAGATATGGTTGGATTTTTCATATTTACAGCTAATGCTGTTCTTACAGAGGTGTTTTGAGCAGCAGCTAAATCATCAAGATTAGTTGTACTTACTTTTCCTCTAATTATTTCAGCCTTTTTCAGTTTTCTAATGGCTGGCATAGCCGAAACTGTAGCTTCCTCAACACTCATTAATCCCGCTTCATGTTTTGCTACCAATTGAACTATCGCATAACCCGAAGTAATATTAAAACGTTTTGTTTCACCTGCTTCAGTATCTTCATTAAATGCCCATCTAACAATTTGTCTTTGATTGCCAATACCTGGTATATTTTCGTCTAAAACTTTAATGCTGTTTACAGGACGAACTGCATATTTACTTTCATCAGCTAATTCTTTAAAATCTTTTTTCTCCAAAGAAATTTCGAAGTTTGAAGCGTCTCTAAACACTTTATCAATGGTTGCTTGAGATGGTTCAATTTTTCTAGCAATGGTTCCTACCTGAACTGCCTTTTGTTCGTTTTTCTGACCTTCAATTTCGATGATATGGAATCCGAAAATCGTTTTAACAACACCTAAATCGCCAACCTTTCCTTCAAACTCAAAATCATTAAATTCTGGCACCATTGTATTGTATGGGTGCCAATCATATCGTCCTTCATTTTCAACACTTCCTTTATCTGACGAAAATGCTGTAACGAATTCTGGGAACTTTGATTTATTGGATTTTAAAATCGTTAAAAGGCTATCGGCTGTTTGTTTCGCTTCGGCTTCAGTTTGTGTTATCGTTTCATCTGCGCTTCTTGCCCCTAGATAAGGAATTAAGATGTGTCTTACCTTCGCTGAATCTGGTAATTGTTTTACAGCGATTAGCTTAGATACTTTAAAATATCCGTTGTCTTTATATGGTCCATAAATTTCACCAACATTTAAATTATAAATGCTATCTGAAAATGCTTTTGGCAATGCTGATTTAAACACAAAACGGCTATCAAATTTTATATCAGAATTTGAATTAACAAAAGCTTCATTCTCTTGTGTTTTTAAAAACCCTGTAACCGTCTCGTTTGATTTTGAGCTTTCATTATATATTTCATAATCATTAATCAATGCCTTTAAACCCGTTCTAATATCTTCTTCGTCCTGGACTGTTGCTTCTTCTTTAAATTCTACATATCTAATATCCGTAGAAGCTTCTACCTGATATTGATCTTTATGATCTTTAATATAACTTGAAATATCAGATTTAGAAACGGTAACCGTACTATCTGGGATCGATGTAAACGGAATTTGTACAAATTTAATATCTACTTTATCCCCTTGTAATTTATGCTCTAATTTCCCTTCTTCAAGCGTACCGGTTAATCCAGCTTTTACCAGATTAAAATAATTTTGTTGTAATGCATTTGAAGCTAACGATTGTTCGTAATTAATCCAATCCTGATAGGTTGCAGCTGATGTTTCTTTTAAATTAATAATGTATTCATTCAATTTATTTTCATCAAACAAACCAGCTTCATTTAAAAATTCCGGACTTGTTGCCAACGCATTTTTAAGTAAGTCTCTCATCTGATCTTTTTCTACAGAAATACCTAATTTTTCAAATTGAGTTTCCATAACGGCTTGTCTCACTTCTTGATCCCAAACTCTATTCATCACTTGAGTATTGGTTGCAGAAGGACCTGCTTGTTTTTGAGCTACTTCAACTTTCTGTAAAAAATCTTCACGTGTAATGTCTTTTCCATTAACAGTTCCAACCGTGTTTTGAGATTTTGCACTGAATGCATTGTTATTTTTAAATAAATCGGCTAATACGAATGAAAAAAGTGCAAGAGCTATTACGATTATTAAAAAAAGTGAACGTTGTCTGATTTTATTTAAAACTGCCATTTGTAAATTATTTTAAAAACCCTTAAAAAAAGATTGTGTGCTTGTTTAGTTTGTTATAAAAATATTGTGCGCGAAAATACCATTTTCTATTTAATAATAAAACAGAATGATGCTTTAATTAACTTAAAATCTATGAATTTAATCTTCTTTTAAAAGTTTAAGTTCAACCATATCTATTTTAGTGTTTGAAACCTCTAAAACGGTGAATTGAAAAGCGTCAATTATAACCACCTCATTTTGCTGTGGAATCTGCTCTGTCCTATTTACAATTAAGCCACCTAAGGTTTCATAATTTTCACTTTCAGGCAGGTTTATCTTGAACGTTTCATTAATATAATCAACATCTAAACGTGCAGAAAATTTAAAGGTTTCCTCATCTATTTTTTCCTCAATTAAGTGGTCTGTATCATGTTCATCTTCTATTTCACCAAATAATTCTTCAACAATATCTTCAACCGTCATAATTCCCGATGTTCCTCCATATTCATCTAAAACTACGGCGATACTTTTACGTTTTTTCATAAGGACATTAAGCACATCCTTTATTAGAACAGTTTCTGGAACAAATTCTACGGGTAGTATAATAGATTTGATGGTTTTTGGTTTTTTAAATAATTCGAAAGAATGTACGTACCCTAAAATATCATCAATAGTATCTTTGTAAACCAATATTTTAGTACATCCGGTTTCGGTAAACAACGCGTTAAGCGCTTTTATTGTGCTGTTTAATTCTACCGCAATAATCTCTGTTCTGGGCACCATAACTTCGCGAGCTTTTACTTCTGAAAACTCAAGAGCATTTTGAAAAATTTGAATTTCAGAATCTACTTCATCATGTTCTTCAACAGATTCCATTTGCTCACTAATGTAATTACCTAGCTCTATTTTTGTAAATGCCAACTGTATTTGATCGCCTTCAGTTTTAAAAAATTGTCTTAAAATCATATCAGATATCCAAATAACAAAATCTGAAACATATGAGAACAGCAAATAAAAGATATAAGCTGGCACTGCTAAAACTTTTATTAAGGTATTGGCATAAATTTGAAAAAATACTTTAGGTAAAAATTCAGCGGTTATTAAAATAACAAGGGTAGAAATTACGGTTTGTGTTAATAAGCTTAAATCTGTAAGTAAGTAGTTTAAAAAACTAGAGGCTAATGGAAGCATGGACTGGAACCATTCTACCAATAAATCGCCCATAAAAAATCCATAAATAACTAACGCTATATTGTTACCAATAAGCATAGTTGCAATATATTTTGATGGTTTCTCTGTCAGTTTTGTTAGAATAGTAGCTAAAAACCCTTCCTGTTTTTTTTCAATTTCAATATGGATTTTGTTTGAAGACACATAGGCAATCTCCATACCTGAAAAAAAGGCTGATAACAATAAGGAGACTATGATAATAATGATATAAAGACTCATTTAGTTTTACTTGTCTTTATTTTCATATTTATTTCTGAATTTCTGTCTAAAAAAGAACATAAAAATAGCTAAGGCTGCTAATCCTAAAGAAATATATGACCCATTAGTGCCATTACCCCATTTTGAAATACCATCGTATATAAATAACACGGCAAAAATTAAATAGGCATATTGAAAAAACTTAGCTAGCATCATGGTAAAATATTAATTATAAGGCAAAGATACTTAAAAAAACCTTGAAGAATTTTATTGGTATAAATTATTCATCAACGGTTATAATACCATTTATTTCAAGAACCTCTGCATTTGTAAACTTAGTATCAGAGTCAAAACCATTACCATTAATTAAATCTGAACCTGTTCTAAAAGTAACTGGTTTATTGGTAAATAGCCACTCTCTTTTCTGATCGTAAAACAATTGCTCTGCATATAAGGTATCATTATCTTTTGTAGTAATAACAACATGGCCTTGTAAATCCATCAAGTCTGTATTGTCATAAACAATGGCATAATCAGCTAGCACAATGCTTTTTTGATTATCGTCATCGAACAATTCTAGATTAATCCCTTCAGGGAACTCACTAAAAGGAAATTCTCTATTACTATAATCAAACATTTTAGGGCTTAAAAGAATCGCCTTTACCTTACCAGAATCTGTATATTTTAAATTAATTTCTTCGGCAATACCAATAGGTTCGTTTTCAGAAATACCTATTTTCTGGACTTCATTTAAACTATTATTACATGAAAAAAACATGGTCACAGTAAATACTGTGACCATATATGAAATGATATTTTTTTTAATACAATTCATTAAATCTTTGGAACGGTGACCGATGCGTTGATCCAACATCCAATTTTTATGACTGATCCACCATTACCTTCAGAAAATATTTCTGCTTTTGAAGGTGCTTTTGATAAATAATTTTCTGCTGTTTGTGCAGCATCCTTTGTTAACGTAGCATCTACTCTAGCTGCTTTTCTTGCTTCATCTGCAGCCAACCAAAATACCGCTCTTTTATTAAAGTTGGTATCTCCACAATTATTAGCACTTGAGGCGTACATCCCAGCTATTGATAAATGAGGTCTACCGTTTGATGGATTAAGTTTTAAAGCATCTCTAAAATATCCTCTTGCTTGTCCGAATCTACCTTTCTTTTTAAGAATTAAACCAATTCTGTTTGATAATTTAGATTTTTTATAAGAATCCGTTTCCAAATCAAAAGATTGTTGGAAATAGCTGATTGCTTCATTTTCTTTCCCTTCTTTTAATAATAGCCCTCCTACAAAGTATTTTGTATCTGAAGATGGGGCTTTAGCATCATAGGCTTTTACTAGCTCAATATATAAAGGATCATCTGTACATTCTTTATTAAACATTCTGCTTACCGCACGTTTTAGCCAAACAGCATCATCTTTAAACTCTTCAAAATCTCTTTTGTATAATGGTATTAAATTATCGCAATTAGCTCTTGTTCCTAATTTTTCATCAATACCAGAAGAAATTTGATCATACGCCTTTAAATAGCTTTCATAAAACCTTTTATACTTACCTTCTTTACTCGTTAAAATTTCACCAGCTTCTTCTTTAGTTATAAGTTTATTAAGTTTTTGTGAATAGTTTTCTACTTCTTCGTCAACTTTATCAACAATATCATCATATTTATTAAATAAGTCTTCAGCAGGTTTTTTACGAGCATCATACAAATCAACCATCAAAGAAAAATAGGTATATAAACTTTTAGGGTTAGTAAATGTTTCCTTGTCTAATTTATAAGCTGCATCAAAACAATCATACAATTCCTCAGTACTCTTGTGCATCACTTCTTTATTGTTATATAATAATTGGCAAGCTTGAGCTGCATACTCCCCTTTTGGAGTTTTACTGGCAAAATGCTCAACTCTTTGTTGCCAAAGTAAAATAAGGTCATTAATGTAAGCTTCTTTATCTGCTCCAACTGATCTTTCAATTTTATCATCTAAAATTTTCTCACCGTCAATATAAATGGCGTTATTGAATTTTGGACACTTATTTCTCACGTCCATCCATGGCTGGTAAGCGGCATCATAATTTTTAGCTTTAACATACTCATGGAATATTGAAAGCTTAGTCATACATTCCTCGTCTTGCTGGGCAAAACTAATGTTGCTTACAAAAAATAGTAAAGCTAAGATTAAAGTAATTCTAGTTTTCATGATAATAATTTTATGGTGTTAGTCATATTTCCTTTTTTGGAACCATCTGTCGTTCAAAGATAAGCTTAATTGAAAATTAACAAAATTCTCTTGAATTAAATTATTGTTTGTTGTTCCTCTTTTTCCTATTTCAAAACCTAAATTTGCATTAGAGAATATGTTCCCTACTGGTAAACCTAATCCAAAAGATATGCCAAACTCGTTTATAGACTCATCATTTATATTTAATCCGGTTTTTTCATAATGCAAACCAGCTCTGTAAACGATACGTTTTAAGTAATTATTAAACGAATTATATTGTGGTATATAAAAGCCTCCAAAAGAAATATTTGAGGCGTTTTCATATTTAGTTGTTAAGCTACTGTATAATGGATTAAAAAACTTACTTGTGTTTTCTGTCGTATATTCGGCACCTACAAACCACACTCTAGGCTGACCAATACCAACTCCAAACGATAGTTTAGATGGTAAAGTTAACTCTGTTCTGGCTAAACCTTGAGACTTAAGATTAGAATCATAAGCATTTAATTCTGTTTCAGTTTGTGTATTGGAATTAATAAATATGGTTGAAATAGTTCTCGCATTGTTAGACGTCAAATTACTTTCTGGTTTAAAAGTTACACCAGAAACAAGCTCATATTTATTAAGCTTTCTTTTATATGACAATCCAAAATTTAAATTTAATCCACTTAAGTCTGATCGATTGTTTTCACGTGATTGGTATTGTAATGGTATACCGTCTGTATCATAAATATATTCAATAACACTATTTTGAATATTTCCGAAATTGTAATTCGCATCAATCCCAATACTTAATCCTTCGGCAAGATAATAACCTAAGGATAAATTAACCTTATTAAGGCCACCTTCTCCTCTAAACCTATTTATTAAATTACCTTCTGAATCTATATTCTCTAATTTATAACCTACAGATGTTTGGGGCAACAAACTAAATCCCATTCCAAATTTACCCAATGGAATAGAAAGTGCTAAATAATTAAACGTTGATGAAGTGGCTTTATCACTGCTGGTAGCACTTTTTAAATCTAACGATGATTGTCCTCCTGCAACGGTATATTTTACAGGTCTACTTTCTCCATTAAAAGGATTTGACCCTAAATTTTCAGAGGCATTAGATGCTGGATTTCTTAAATTTACATGAATACTATCCATATAAATGCTTAAGCCTCCCATACTTCTATTTTCAACGGTTCCTTTAAAGTTTGAACTTCCTATGCCATAAAAAGAGTATGGTGAAGCAGTACCTTGTTGAGAGTAACTTTGAATTGTAATAAAAGTTATAAAAACTAATACAAGTTTTTTAATCATTCGTTTGAATTAAATTGTAAAATATAGTTCAATCCCTCTAAAAGAAAATTAGAGTTGGCAAATATGCTACTTTTTAATTGTTTAGACAAGAAATTAGCGTTTCCTCCTGTTAAAATAACTGTTAAATCTTCAAATTTTAATGTATAATACTTAATAATACCTTCTATTTCCATTAAAACACCAAATACAACGCCAGAATGAATTGAATCTTTTGTAGAATCACCAATGATATTTTTTGGCTCTTCTAGATCTAACAACGGTAATTTTGCCGTTAAATTATTTAATGATTGATAACGCATGCGGATTCCAGGAGAAATAGCGCCACCCAAATACTCATTCCTGTCAGAAACAAAATCATATGTGATGCACGTTCCTGCATCTATTATTAACACATTACGTTTTGGGTATTGTTGAATTGAGGCACTTACCAAAGCCACTCTATCCATTCCTAAAGTGCTCGGGGTTTTATAACAATTTTTAAAAGGGAGTTTGGTAGATGCATTTAACTCTAATAAATCAAAATTCTCTTTAATATGAGCAATATCTGTTTTTTTTAATTTTCCAACGGAAGATATAATGGCTTTATCTAATTGTTGATACTTAATTTTTAAATCATCTATGTTTTTTCTAATAAAATTTAATTCTATTGTTTTTTTACTTTTAATCGTATCTTCTTCAAAAACAGCAAGTTTCACCAAAGAATTACCAACATCTATTACTAAATTCATATATCTAATTAAAAACGTAAATTTACAAAACCATTTTTTATAATTTTCTTTTGGCGGATTATAAAAATGAATATATATTTGCAACCGCATTTAATCATGGTACCTTAGCTCAGTTGGTAGAGCAAAGGACTGAAAATCCTTGTGTCCCTGGTTCGATTCCTGGAGGTACCACATTAAAACCTTAAACCCTTTAAAGAAATTTGGAGGGTTTTTTTTATTTTCAATATTCAAATCATCAAAAAAAAATAGTTCGATATAACTCCTTTTAGTTTGATACTTTAAAATCTTCACTATTTTTTTATGCCATACAAGTAGTGCCATTTTTTGTAGGACAATTTTATTTTGAAAAGAATGACTTATAGAATTTGATATTTATTTCTTAACTTGTATAGGATTTTTTATAGACTGAAAACACACTCAAATTCAGTCTAACAAATAAAAAATAGTAAAAGATGAAACAGATTAATTTTACCTTAAATGGCAAGCCAATATCCTTAGAAGTGCAAGGCCAGGAGTCTTTACTAACGCTAATTCGAATTTACTTAGAACAAACTGGCACCAAATATGGTTGTGGTATTGGTGAATGTGGCGCATGTACAGTATTAATCGATAATGAATCGGTCCGTTCGTGTATGGTACTTGCTGACGATATAGAAGGGAAAGAAATTATATCGATAGAAGGATTGAGTACTGAAGGCGCATTGCACCCACTACAAGAAGCATTTATTTCTCATGATGCCCTGCAATGTGGTTTTTGTACTTCTGGAATGATTATGAATGCCTATGGTTTTCTATTGCAAAACCCAAATCCTAGCCGCGAAAAAATTATAACAGGAATGGAATCCAATTTATGCAGATGTGGGGCTTACAATCGTATTGTGGATGCTATTGAAACAGCAGGAAAATTAATGCCTAAAAAAGTGAAATTATGAAATCAGCGATTAAAAACGAAACTGCATATAGCAGAAGAAGATTTATAAAAAATTTAGGTGGCGGTGTGGTTGTTGTATTTTGTTTGGGTGAAATGTCCTTTAGCTCACTTTTTGCACAAGATGGCCAGCCAGTTGAAGAACTAGATTTTAATGCCTACCTGAGAGTGAAAGAAGATGGTAGAGTAGACTGTTTTACAGGTAAAATTGAAATGGGACAAGGAATTATTACCTCACTGGCACAAGTTGTGGCAGAGGAATTGGAAGTTTCAATTTACGATGTGGATATGATTATGGGCGATACAGAATTATGTCCTTATGATGCAGGTACTTGGGGTTCTCTAACCACACGTTTTACAGATCCGGTATTGAGAGCTGCCGCTGCAGAGGCACGGGAAGTGTTACTAGATCTTGCTGCAGAACATTTTGGCATGAACAAAACGTCTCTAGAGGTCATACAAGGAGTAGTTTCAGTGAAAAATGATTCCTCTAAAAAAATAGCATATGCAGAATTGACCCAAGGCAAAAAGATCGTTCGAAGTTTAACCAAGAAGCCTAAATTAAAAAAAACCACAGATTTTAAGTTAATCGGCAAACCCATCAGGAGTTTGGATGCAGAGGCCAAAGTGACAGGAAAAGCGAAATATTCAGGAGACATCATGTTACCAGGAATGGTACACGCCACTATTGTACGGCCAGAAGTATTTGGTTCTAAAAAAGTAAAAGTTGAAGCTTCAAAATTATCTGATTTCCCAGGCGTTCAGTTAGTGGAAAAAGATAATCTGGTAGCTGTAGTACATAGTGACCCAGAAGTGTCACAACGAGCGGCTGAAAGCGTTAAAATAACTTGGAAGACTCCGATAGCGAAGGCAAATCAAGAAACCATATTTCAATATTTAGAAGATACTATTCAAGATAGCAAAGTATTTGAAAAAGACGGAAGTTTACAATTAGGGAAAGAAGTTTCAACGATTTACAAAGAAGCAACCTACCACGATGGCTATAAAGCACATGCAACTATCGAAACTCATGTGGCTACCTGTTATTTTGAAGGAGATAAAGTCACTATTTGGGCTTCCACACAAAGTCCGTTTGGCACCCGATCTGCTGTCGCAAAAGCGTTGCAAATGCCTTTAGAGAAAGTGCATATCAAGCAAATATTTTTGGGCGGTGGTTTTGGTGGAAAATCAAACAGCCAACAATCTGTTGAGGCGGCTACCATAGCAAAATTGTGCGGTAAGCCCGTGCAATTGGTATGGAGCAGGAAAGAAGAGTTTATGTACGATAATTTCCGTACTGCAGCAGTAGTAAAAGTTACAGGGGGTGCAGATAACATGGGAAAACTTAAAGTTTGGGATTTTGATATTTATTGTGCCGGAACGAGGGGAACCGAATTGTTTTATGCCATTCCAAATAAACGAATAAGGTCTTTCAATCAAGCAGGTGTTCATCCGTTTGGAACGGGCGCTTGGAGGGCCCCTGGAAATAACACGACCACTTTTGCACGGGAATCCCATATTGATGTTGTGGCACATGCAGCCGGAATCAATCCGTTGGATTTCCGATTGAACAATCTGGAAAATAAAAAAATGATTGCAACTTTGGATCTAGCGGCTCAAACGTTTGGTTATGATAAAGGGAAAAAACCGGGACATGGTTATGGTATTGCACTCGGGCAAGATGCAGGGACTTTAGTATCAATGATTGCGGAAGTATTTGTTGATAAGGAAACAGGAAAGGTACAACCTATCAGGATTGTTTGCGCTCAAGATATGGGTCAAGTAGTAAATCCACATGGAGCTACTTTGCAAACCGAAGGCGGTATTACTATGGGTATAGGATATGCTTTATACGAAGAAATTGAGTTTAATGGAGGCGAAATGAACACCACCAATTTTAATCGTTATGAAATTACTAGGTTTTCAAAAACACCAAAAATAGAATGTGTTTTCATCGATAAAATGGATGCCAAAGCACAAGGTGGCGGAGAGCCTGCTATAATTTGTGTAGGTGCAGCCATTGCAAATGCTGTTTTTGATGCTTGTGGCGCCAGAGTAAACCGTATGCCGATTACTCCAGAAAGAGTATTGGCGACCATTTCATAAATTAAAAGGGAACTTGTATTAACACAAGTTCCCTTTTAATTTATTTGAAAATTGTCCACTCATTTTCATGAACTAATTCCCTTTTATCAGTTCCTAAATTTTTCAGGAGTTTTTCAATATATATTCATTTATACTAAACTGTATATAACCCTAGCCTAAAATATATTTTACAAAAGGGCCTCTCTTAAAACACTTATTGGATGCTTTGATATTCTATTAGTACCATCTTTAATTTGATGTCTGCAACTTGTTCCTGCGGCAACAACAATAACGCCATCATGAGCATTTCTCACTTTCGGAAACAGGGTATCTTCGCCTATTTGCATACTTACTTGATAATGTTCCTTTTCATATCCAAAAGAACCTGCCATGCCACAGCAGCCAGAATTTATAATAGTAACATTATAATTCTTTGGGATTGACAGCATTTTAAACGTTGGCTCTATACTACTCAATGCTTTTTGCTGACAATGGCCATGTATTTTCAATACTTGAGTTTTGGTGGTAAATCGATCAGGAACAATCTGTTTATTTTCGAACTCTCTTTTCATAAATTCCTCTATTGTAAAGGTATTGACTGCTATACTTTTTGCGGATTGTTTATCATCTGAAAGTCGCAAATATTCATCCCTAAAGCTTAGAATAGCGGATGGCTCGATACCAACTAAAGGTGCTGTATTTGAAATTTTATCCTTAAAAAAATTGACATTAAAATCAGCTATAATTTTTGCTTTATCTAAAACTCCTTTTGAAATTAAACTTCTGCCACTTTCTTCATGATTGGTAATATTCACTTTGTAACCCAAATCGGTTAAAAGCTCTATACAATCTATACCAATATTCACATCGTAGTAGTTTGTGAATTCATCTATAAATAAGTAAATTTCTCCTTGTGTTATGGGTTTACTAAGAACCCTTTTACTATTGGCTTTATACCAACTATAAAACGATTTATTTGCTAATTTAGGAATGCTTCTTTCAACCGCAACACCTAATATTTTTTTTGTTATTCTCGTATTTAAAACAACATTTGTTACTGAAGGCAACATCATGCCAAATTTGTTTAAGGATGCATTATTGGCGAAAATTTTTGTTCTAAACGGTATTCCATTTTCTTTATAATATTGATGCAAAAATTCAGCTTTTAAAGATGCAATATCAACATTACTAGGGCATTCACTTGCGCAAGCTTTACAACTTAAACATAAATCGAAAACATCATACAACTCTTTATGATTGAATTTATTTTTATCTTCTGAATTCGTTAAAAACTCTCGTAAGGCATTGGCTCGTGCTCGTGTGGTGTCTTTCTCATTTCTAGTAGCCCTGTAACTCGGACACATGGTACCACCCGCATCAGGAAGTTTTCTACAATCCCCCGAACCGTTACATTTTTCAGCAGCTCTAAGAATCCCTAAACTATCTGAAAAATCTTGAATAGTCTCAATTTCTGGTTCCCTTCTATCAACTTTATATCTTAAATTCTCATCCATTGGAAAGGCATCAACAATCTTTCCTTGGTTAAAAATATGATTCGGGTCGAAGGTATTTTTGATGCGTTTTATGAGCGCATAATTTTTTTCTCCAATCATTTTCGGGATAAATTCCGCCCTTACAATACCATCGCCATGCTCACCGCTAAAAGAACCTCCATATTTTTTAACAAGTTCAGCTGTTTTTGAGGTTATTTCTCTAAACAGTACGACATCTTCTTGTTTCTTTAAATTTAGAATTGGCCGCAAGTGTATTTCACCTGCACCTGCATGTGCGTAATAAACGGCATCTTGTCCAAAATCTGACATCATTTTAGAAAACTCCGAAATATAATTTGGCAAGTCCTGCAAATCGACTGCCGTATCTTCGATACATGCAACGGCTTTATCATCGCCTACAATATTTCCCAACAATCCTAGACCCGCTTTTCGAAGTTCGAGTGCTTTATTAATTTCACTATCCGTTAATTTCGGAAATGCATATCCTAAATTGTTGCTTTTTAAATCAGCTATCAAAGCATTTGCTAAAGCATCAGATTCTATGTCTTCATTTGTACAGATTTCAAGCATCAAAATAGCTTTTGGATCGCCTTCAACAAAAAACCTGTTTTTTAATTGTTCTCTATTATTTTTTGTACAATCTAAAATGGTTTTATCCATTAATTCGCAGGTGTACAAATTATGTCGCATCGCTACCACAACAGCTTCCATGCTTTCTTGAATACTGCTAAAATGCGCCGCTACCATAATGCTTTTTGGAGGTGGTAACGTATCTAACTGTAATGTTATTTCGGTTGTAAAGGCCAAAGTTCCTTCGCTTCCTGTTAATAACTTAGCTAAATTTATAGTGCTGTTTGAACCTCCAAATCCTTCATAACGTAATAACTCATCAATAGGATACCCATTATTTCTTCGATGGATATTTTTCTTAGGAAACTCTTTAATTATTTCATCTTTATTTTCTTTATTGGATAGCTCATTAAAAATTGACTTGTAAATATTACCTTCCAATGAAGGTTCTTCTCGCTTCTTGTTGAATTCACTTGTATTCAATTCATTAAAGACAGCCTCGGAACCATCACTTAACATGGTTTTTAATTCCATGACTTTATCACGCGTCACCCCATACTTGATGGATGTTGTGCCTGATGAATTATTGCCAACCATACCACCAATCATACATCGGTTACTGGTAGATGTATTAGGTGCGAAAAATAATCCGTAAGGTTTTAAATAATCATTTAAGGCATCTCTAATAACTCCGGGTTGTATGGTAACGGTTTTATTTTGTTCATTAAAATCTAAAATTTTAGTAAAATATTTTGATATATCGACCACCAAACCATCACCTACACATTGACCCGCTAAGGATGTTCCCGCGGCTCTTGGAATGAGTGTGATTTTATGCTCTTGTGCAAAATGGATGAGTGTTTTTAAATCGTCCTTACTTTTGGGATAAACAACACCCAATGGAATTTTTCTATATACGGAAGCATCGGTAGCATAAATTCTTTTGTGTAAATCATCAAAAAAGACCTCGCCTGAAATTGATTTTGATAATCTTAGCAGCCTTTTATTTCGTTCTAAATCAGACATTAAATATTCATAATTTTTTATACTACAATAGCATTCCTCCGAAAAATAATCAAACTTACTACTGTTAAAAGCGCATTTACAAAAATATTCATAAAACCAAAATCAAATTTAAACCAAATAATAAAGTAATAATTTAAAGCAAAGGTTACAATTGGCATAAGAATACATATATACGGAACTGCCGAATCTTTTACATTTATTTTAGTAAAAATACCAAACATATAAAGCCCTAATAATGGTCCGTAGGTATATCCTGCTACTTTAAATATAGTAGAAATCACATCACCTTTACTTTGAGAAAACAGCATGATTATCATAAAAACAATCACCGAAAACCCAAATAAAACAAGATTTTTTAATCGTTTTTTTTCTTTTGAATTTTTATGCTGAATGTCTAAAAAATCATGGGTAAAAGAAGTTGTTAAAGCCGTTAATGCAGAATCTGCGCTTGAAAAAGACGCTGCTGTTATACCCAAGATAAAACTAATGCTCGCTATAGTCCCAAAATGAGTTAAAGAAAGCATCGGAAATAAATTATCGGTATTAATAAACGTTCCGTTTTCAACATCTAATTGAATGCCAAATTTTTCAGCATACAAATAGAGCATCACTCCTAAACCCAAAAACAAGAATTGCGTGACCGCCAAAATCATACTAAAGGTTAAAATATTTCGTTGCGCCTCTTTTTTATTTTTACAGGTTAATGTTTTTTGCATCATATTCTGGTCTAAACCAATCATGGCTATCGCAATTAAAATACCTGAAATAAATTGTTTAAAAAAATTACTTCCAGAATGCATATCCCAATTAAACACTTTAAAATAGTCATGTTCTGTAACAGATGTTATGGTCTCAGAAAAGCTTAACCCCAGAGAACATTTAACAACATAAATAGATATTATGGCTGCAGCAATTAAGAAAAATGTTTGAAGCGTATCTGTCCACACAATAGTTTTAATACCTGATTTATTGGTATACAACCAGATAAGCGCGAGAATAATAATAACCGTTAAAAAAAATGGAATACGAAAGGCATCAAAGACGGCATACTGTAAGATTTTTGCAGCGAGCAATAAGCGAAGGGCGGCTCCAAATGATTGGGATATTAAGAAAAATAAGGAACCCGTTTTATATGTTTTTATACCAAAACGTGATTCTAAATAGGTATATATTGAAATTAGTTTTAAATCGTAATAAATAGGAAGAAGCACATAGGTTATAAAAACATACCCAACAACATTACCAAAAACAAACTGTAAATAATAAAAATAATTATTGCTTACCATTCCTGGAATTGAAACAAATGTAACACCTGATAATACAGCGCCTATCATTCCAAAAGCAACGACTTGCCAGGGTGATTTTCTGTCGCCTGTATAAAACGATTGGTCACTGGTGTTTTTCGACACAACATGAGATATGAGTAATAATACTCCAAAATAGGATGCTACAATTAGTAAAATTAGTGTTGCGCTCATTTATGTGCTCTCTTTAAACTTTGCTCTAAAGTTATAAATATAGTTTGCATTGATATGCTTTTAATGATTATTTTGATTTCCTCTTTTTTAATAAATCTTAATCTCATTAAGCCTTGATTTGTATTCTGTCATATCTTCAAATGTATCGAGTATTTCTATAGCATCATTATTTTCAATCCAATGTCTTAACTTTTCGGTTCCATTAATAATGTCTATTGGTTTCTGATTATAATTATACTCATAAGGTGGTTGCTTCCATTCAAAATCAGTTCCTAAATAATGGTATAATTCGCGCATTAATAATTGACCAATACGCCAAGGTTGAAAACTTGATTTATCGGTTACATGAATTTGAACGCCTCCACAGACTCGGTTGGCATGCTTTTGGAAGGTTGGTAAAAATGTAATCGGTCTGAATACAAAACCTTCTAATTTTGATTTCTTAACGGCAGCAGATAACTGGTTTTCATAAAATGAAAAGGGTTCAATTTTAGGATGACCAACAATTTCTAAAGATTGCGTGGTTCCGCGACCTTCACTTATTAGTGCGCCTTCAAACAAAACGGTAGCTGGGAATGTAAGTGCACTTTGCATTCTGGGAAGATTCGGTGAAGGCAACAACCAAGGTAACTTTGTATCCTCATAATACATATGTCTGTCCCAATGGCGCATCTGTATAATGTTGAGATTCGCTTGATCGCTTGCCCAATATTTTTGATGCATTAATCCAACTTCTCCCATTGTCATTCCGTGTCTTACTGGAATAGGGTGACGACCTACAAAAGACTCGAATTCTGATTCTAAAATATTCCCTTCAATAGAAATGCCATTTATAGGATTGGGCCTATCCAAGACCACAATTTCAATATCTTTATTACTGCATTTTTCAAGTAAAAGTGTCAACGTATAGATATAAGTGTATATCCTGCATCCAACATCTTGCAAATCGACAAACAAATGGTCTATCCCTTCAAGCATCTCATCAGTAGGAATACGAGTTTCTGAATACAACGAATACACGGGAATCTTAAAATATGGATGAACTATATGATCGGTTTCAACCATATTATCTTGAACATCAGTTGAAAAACCATGTTGAGGACCAAATAGTTTTACAAACCTATCACCAAAAAGAGCTTTGAATGTTAATGCTGCATGAGTATAATTAGAATCAATAGATGCATTATGACATAGCAATGCGACATTACCTTTAAATGTTTTTTTAATTTCTTTGTCTTCAATTAATACATCAAGACCCGTTTTAACCCTCATAGTTTTATTTATATTTTTTTGATTGAATCTTAAATTTTTATAAAAATCTTATTCTTATAAAGCACATAGCATATGAACCAAAAAGCAACTATATGACTTAACGCAAACAATAAGGACCCATTCATATTTCCAGCTAATGGTGAAAATATGTTTTTAAACAGATAACTATATCCATTTAGTTTAACGTCAATATTTTCAGTAGGTATTTTAATTAAGTAAATAATTGTATTCACATAAAGACCAGAAAAAACATAAATAAACAATGGATTTGTTCCAAAATGCACAAATGGTTTCGCCCATTTAGAATATCCTTTAAGATCAATAACAAAAATCAAAAAGGCTAGAAGTAAAATACCTAAACCACCTGTATAAAGCACATAAGAACTGGTCCACAAAGCTTTGTTAATAGGAAACACGAAACCCCAAGCAGCTCCTAAACCAACTAATAAGGTGCCTTGTATTAATAATTTTCTAATTTTTAGTACAGTAGATAATTTAAGACTAATCGTTTCCCCAACCATATAACCTATTATTACCGTCCCTACAGCTGGAATTGTAGACAATAAGCCCTCGGGATCGAAAGGAATTCCAAATCCTTTATACACATGATTTTCTCCGAATATCAACAAATCAAACTGCCTAACAACATTTTCTTCTAATGAATACGGATTTAATTCTGAACCAAAATATAAAAGCGCCCAATAGCCTAATAAAATTCCCCCTAACACAATTAATAGCTTATCTTTTTTTAAGCTTAAACAAAGTAATGATCCAACGCCATAAGCAATTGCTATTCTTTGTAAAACGCCCATTACCCGTACTTCACCAAAATTAAAATATGGATATAAATTTAATATTAAGCCAATAATAAAAATAAGAGCTGTTCTTTTAAGGATTTTAAATAGAGTTATTTTTAACAACTTTGTATCATACTTTTTAAAAGAGAACCAAATAGATACGCCTACGATAAAAAGAAAAAAAGGAAACACCAAATCTGTTGGCGTACAACCGTGCCATTTAGCATGTCTAAGTGGCGCATAAACATAAGACCAACTACCAGGGGTATTAACCAATATCATAAACGAAATGGTAACACCTCTTAAAACGTCTAACGAAATTAACCTTTTTGATGTATTCATCTTTTCATATATTTATGTAATCAAATTTAGATATTTTTTTTGCATTTATCCTTGCCATGTTATAACCAAAAAAATTGAATGCTATAGGTTATGGGTTACCAATGGCTAAACAATTAAAAGAAAAACCTAAAATTATATTTTTAAATATTTCTTTTAAAAGTCTTTAATTAAAAGCTTCAAACTAATATTTGAAACAAAAAACAATTTCGAGACTTATTTTCTCGATAAGAAAAAGCTATATTAAAAAAATTTACAGGGCATAAAAACAGATTGAAATCACAAAAAAACATGTAACTTTAAAGTGATTTTTTATAAACGATTTAAAAAACAATGACCTTAACTAAGTACATCTTTATTTGTTTCTTTGTAATATTCCAGCACCAAGTTTGGTCTCAAAAACAAAATCAATCATACCAATTTATTAATATAAAAGAAGGCATGCCTAAATTAGGTGTATCCACAATTATTCAAGATAATTTTGGATTTATCTGGATAGGGACAAATGGTTCTGGCATCTACAAATATAATGGCATTGATTTCGATGCCTATAAAGCAACTTTAAATGATTCAACTTCTATAAGTAGTAGTTTAGTTTACTGTTCTATAATTGATGAAAACAACAGGCTATGGGTTGGCACGGAAGAAGGTTTGAATCTTTATGATAAAGACAAAGATACATTTACAAAAATCAAAATTTCAGATCTTGAAAATAACAATTTGAACGTTCCAATTTTTGGATTAAAAACAGATGGCAAGGGAAATCTTTTTATTGGAACGTTTGAGCAAGGAATGTTTAAACTAGATTTAAAAACGTTAAAATCTGAAAAAATTGTAAGTCAAAATAAGACAGAAACCTCAGCTATTTCTGTATATAATTTTGTATTAGATAAACATGACGAATTATATGTTACTACCAACAAGGGGCTTAAAAAATATGATTACAACAGTAAAACATTAAAATTAGTAAAGTTTAGCGTTAAAAATGGTTTTACCTCTATTGGATATCCATCTAAAACTATTATCAAAGACAACAATAATATTCTATGGGTAGGGACATTTAATAATGGTTTATTTAGAATAGAAGAAACTGATGAATATAATGAAGTATTTACAGTAGAAAACTTTAATATTTCTAGTAACACTATACTGTCTATGATTTCACTTCCCGACGGTACAATAATGTGTGGTACAGAAAACAATGGGCTTTTTCACTTAGAGCCTAATGGAAACCTAATTAAAAATTATATTCAAAGTAAAACTGATGAAAAAAGTATTTCGTCTAATTCCATTTGGTCTTTATATTTAGATAAAGATGAAAGAATATGGCTAGGTTCCTATAATAAAGGTGTTGTGGTTTATGACAAACTTTTTGACAAATTTAAAAATTTTGAAAGTTTAAATAATAAACCAAATTCTTTACAGACAAGTTCGGTGACCTCTATCACAAAAGATAAAAATGGAAAATTATGGGTTGGGATGGATGGCGGTGGCATTGATATTATTGATGAGAAAACAAACAAATTTACTCACATAAATTCAATGTCAAATAAAGAATACGAAGGTCTCACAAGCGATTATATTATAACTATTTTTATTGATAGCAAAGAGAATGTATGGGCAGGAAGTTGGAATGGAGGTATTTATTTTCTAAAAAAAGGTTCTAAAAAATTTATTAACTATAATACAGAAAATACTAATGGCGAATTAAATTCAAATATTATTGTAAGTTTTGATGAAGATTCTGATGGAACTATTTGGTTTTCTTCTGTAAATGGTGGTTTAAACTCCTTAAACCCTAAAACTCAAAAATTCACACACCACAATCCTGAAACGATAGAAGAATTTCGGTTATCTGATGCTTTTATTTGGAAGGTTTTAGTAGATAAACAAGAAAATATATGGATAGGAACAACCTATGGCTTGTTTAAAATGAAAAAGAATAAAAATGAAACATTTTCAATTGAGTTAATCTCAGACAAAATTTCAAAAGATTTTGCCGGCAACAAGATTCCTGCTTACCATATATTATCTTTATATGAAGGCTCGAACAATACGATATGGATTGGAACAAGAGGTGCGGGACTTTGCCAATATAACCTTAATACAGAAACATATACTTGGTATAATAAATTAAACGGGTTGCAAGAAGAAAATGTTTGCGCCATCATTGAAACATCAGATAATAACATCTGGCTTAGTGGAAATACAGGTCTCACAAAGTTTGATGTTAAAAATCAAAGCTTTACTAATTTCTCAAAGAATGATGGGCTTTTATCTAATGATTTTAATATAAATTCAGTACATAAAGACCAAAGTGGTACGCTATACTTTGGAAATTACCAAGGCATAGATTTCTTTAATCCGAATAAAATAATAAGAAACCAAAATACTACGAACCTTTATCTTTCTAGCTTGAAAATATTTAATGAAAAAATTGAACCTAATAATGACAATTCCCCTCTAAAAAAAGTACTTTCGGAAACAAAAAGTTTAACACTAAATAGTAATCAATCTGTTTTTACTTTGGAGTATGGAGCCATTAATTATACGCGTCCAGAAAAAATTGAATTTGCCTATTTCCTAGAGGGCTATGAAAACGATTGGAACTATGTTGGTAAAAAAAGAAGTGCCACGTATACCAATTTAGATCCGGGAAAGTATACTTTTAAACTTAAAGCGGCCAATAATGATGGATTATGGAATAATGAACCATTAAATCTAGAAATCACCGTATTACCGCCTTGGTGGAAAACAAATTGGACTATTGGTGCTTATATGGTTCTTTTTCTATTTGGTGTCTATTTACTCAACTACTATACTCAAAAAAGATTAAAAGAAAAAGCTGAACTAAGAAATGAAAGGATAAAAAGACTGCAGGTAGATGAACTGAATGAAAAGAAAATTCAATTCTTTACAAATATTTCACATGAATTTAGAACACCACTCACGCTAATTATTAATCCACTAGAAGATATTATTAATGACAATACCCTAAAGCTTCCTGAACGAATTAAAGAAAAGCACAAGGTTATTTATAAAAACACAAACAGACTTTACAGACTAATCAATGAACTTTTAGACTTTAGAAAGTTAGAAATAAATAAAGTTAAAATTAGAGCTAAAGAATTGAATTTAATTAATATAACTAATGATGTTATTAGTCATTTTAAAGAAGAAGCCCATGTAAAAAATATACATTTAAACGTTGATTATGATATAAACGATATTTTAATCTGGGCAGATGAACAAATGTTAGAGAAAATTATCTTTAATATCCTGTCAAATGCATTTAAAGTCACCCCAGAAAATGGTAGTATTAATATTGACTTATTCTCAAAAGAGAGCTTAGTACTCTTACCTCTTGTTAATAAAGACAATCCTGTTAAAGTGATTGAAATCGTAATATCAGACACAGGTCCTGGAATGGCTAAAGAAGAAACTCAACGAATTTTTGAACGCTTTTATCAAGTTGAAAATTTAAACAAAACCTATTATGGAGGTACAGGAATTGGCTTAGAGGTTGTTCAAAATTTTGTTGAACTACATAAAGGAAAAATAGAAGTTGAAAGCAAAGAAGGCAAAGGCACAAGTTTTAGAATTTTACTTCCAGCAGGAAAAGAACATTTTCATGAAAATGAAATAATAATAAACAAACCAGAAGATTCTGTTGCTAATGAAGAACTCAATAGTATACCTCAAAATACTCAATACAATAAAGAAAAAAGCACTGTTTCGCATACCCTGCTTATCGTTGAAGATAATAGTGAACTTAAAAATTACTTAAAAAATGAACTCAAAGATGAATATAAAATACTAACAGCAAAAAATGGATTAGAAGGATTAAAGTTAGCACAAGAATTTCTACCAAACGTAATTATGACAGATATCATTATGCCCGAAATGGACGGATATACATTTTGTAAGCATATCAAAGCAGACATGAGGACAAGTCATATTCCACTGCTAATGCTTACAGCTAAAGCTAGAATAGAAAATAGAATGGAAGGTATTGAAATAGGTGCTGATGCTTATATGGTAAAACCTTTTGACATGAGACTTTTAAAACTGCGTCTTTCACAATTAATAACTAGCAGACAACTCATTTTTAATAAATATTTTAGTTTAATTTCAGATGTACCTAATAACGTTATTACAACATCCATTGATAAAGAATTTATTGAAAAAGTCTTGAATTATATTAATAAACATTTGGGTGATGCAGATTTAAATGTTGAATCACTTGCAACTGAATTAAATTTAAGTAGAAGTCAGTTTTACAGAAAAATTAAAGCGCTTACTAATCAAACAGCCAATGAATTTTTAAGAAATATAAGGTTACAGAAAGCCAAACAAATGATTGAAATGGGCAACAATAATATTTCTGAAGTATGTTATGATGTTGGATTTTCGTCACCTTCATATTTTGCCAAATGCTTTAAAAATCATTTTGGAATATTACCTACAGAAGTTAAAAGCAACCAGTAAATATTTGCTTATTTCTCGTACTATATTATTTCCAATAAGAATTAATTTCTATCTCATAAATGTGTCAACTTGAATCCGATTATCAATTTTAAAACAATTATACCAAACAAACTTCTCTTAAAAATCAATTTGTAGATAATAGCATAAATGTTGCATTAAATATCTCAAATGTTGCAAATACAAGTTTTTACAAACGTTTGCATCATTACTTCTACTTTGTGCTGAATTCCTTCTATTATTTAGTTAATATAAATTTAACATTTGTTTAACTCTATATGAAGTAATGAGTAAAGTCCATATTAAAACAAGACAAATATTAGAAATACTATTGATAGTCGCCATTTTAGGGCTATTAGTATTTCTTATTCTATTTATACTATAACTCAATAAAAACTAATTTTAAACTCAAAACAAAAGACGCTTATGATTTAAAACTCACAAATAAAATGCAAAACATTTATTTGGCAATTAAAAATTAATGCATTTAAAAACCTTTTCAATTGCTAATAAAAACCAAAACAAATTTTTAACTCAAACTAAATTAATATGATAATAAAGTTTAAACTCGCAGTTATTGCATGCTTACTTTTTTGTGTGCAAAATGTAATTTCGCAAGAAAAGACAATCACCGGGCTTGTAACTGATACTTTTGGCATGCCAGTACCTGGTGCTACAATTATTGTGCAAGGAACAACCAATGGAACAACTAGTGATTTTGACGGTAATTTTAGTCTTTCTAATGTTAGTCCAACAAATCAAATTATGTTCTCATACATTGGCTATACAACTCAAATAATTACAGTTGGTAACCAAACCGAAATCAACATTATTCTACAAGAATCTCTTGAATCTTTAGATGAAGTTGTTGTTGTTGGTTACGGTACTCAAAAGAAAGCTTTAGTAACAGGAGCAAGTGTTAATGTAAAAGGTGAAGCCATTGCTAAATTAAATACATCGACAGCTATGGAAGCACTTCAGGGTGTTACTCCTGGTATTAGTATTACTAGAAATAACGGACAACCTGGTGCTGGTACTAAAGTAACCATTCGTGGTTTAGGAACCGTAGGTAATTCAAACCCTCTTTATATTATAGATGGTGTAGCAGCAGGCAATATTGATTACCTTAACCCATCGGATATTGAGTCTATTGATGTTTTAAAAGATGCAGCTTCTGCTGCTATCTATGGTTCAAGAGCTGCAAATGGTGTTGTATTAGTTACAACAAGAAAAGGTAGAAAAGGTAGTAAAACAAGAGTCTCTTATGATTCTTATTACGGTTTTCAAGATATATATAAAAACCTAGACCCATTAAATGCACAAGAATATATGTATATTATGGATGAAGGTCGTGTTAATGATGGATTAGTGCCAAATGACTGGGAAGCTATCCTTCAAAACAACGCTTGGTTAAACGCCAATTATCCTGATAACTTAGGAACACAATTAGGTACAGAAATTTGGGATATGCTTCAAGACGGTTGGCAAGGAACAAACTGGATTGATGAAATTACATCTAAAAACTCAACGATATCAAGTCACTCTGTTAATATTACTGGTGGTGGTGAGGATAATTCATTTGCCTTAGGGGTCTCTTATTTTGAACAAGACGGAATACTTGGAGCCGACTTAACAGACGCAGGTTTTAAAAGACTAACAACTCGTATGAACACAGAGTTTGTTTTAGCTAAAAATGAAGAACACAGCATAGTTACTGTTGGTGAAAATTTCACTTATACCAATACAGAAAACAGAAGCGTGGCAACTGGTAACATTTATTACAATGATTTACATAACGCATTGGTACAAAATCCACTTATGCCTGCATACTGGGACAAGTCTCCAGATCAATATGGTTTTACACCAACATTGGATGGACTAGCTAATGACCAACATAACCCTGTTGCAGTCATGTTTTACAGACATAATTTTAATAATTTAGGCAATAAAAACAATACTATTGTCGGTAATGTTTATGCTGAATTTGAGCCAATTGAAAATTTAAAATTTAGATCAGTTTACGGTATTGATGCATGGTTTGGTCATAATAGATCATGGGCCCCTACATATGCGTTAGGCTTACTTTACAGTAACTCTACAGATGGTGTGACTCAAGGGCAATATATGGGTAACAATACAACATTTACAAATACCCTTTCTTATGAGCGCCGTTTCGGAGATCACAAAATCGATGGTGTAATTGGTACTGAAGTATTTAAAAATCAGCTTAATACTAATGTAGGTGGCTATAAAGCTGACTCTAGATTTGGTGACCCTCGTTATGCATATTTAAATAATGTTGATAAATCAGATATTAATTCTATAAATACTTATGGAGCTGATTGGGCTGCAGGCGGTGGTGGTTTATTATCATATTTCGCGAGAGCACAATACAACTATAAAGAAAAATATCTGTTATCAGCCACTGTTCGTGCGGATGGATCTTCAAATTTTGCTAAAGGAAACAAATGGGGTACATTCCCTTCATTTTCTGCAGGTTGGGTATTAACCGAAGAAGATTTTATGAGTAATACGACTAATTTCCTTGATTTTGCAAAAATTAGAGCAAGTTGGGGGCAAAACGGTAATCAATCGATTCCAAACTTTATCTATAGTTCCACAATAGCTTATATTTACCCAGGATATTATTTTGGCGATAACAAAGAAGTTCCTTCTACTACTGGTATTCCAGCTAGAGTAACTAACCCTGACGTTACATGGGAAACTTCAGAACAATTAAACTTTGGTTTAGATGCGCGTTTCTTAAATTCAAAACTATCATTGACGCTTGATTGGTATCAGAAAACAACTAAAGACTGGTTAGTACTGGCGCCTGTTCAAGGAACTGCTGGTGCTGGTGCACCATTTATTAATGGGGGAGACATCCAAAATACAGGTGTTGAACTTATGTTATCTTGGAATGACAATGATAATGAGTTCAAATATGGGATAACAGTTAGTGGTGCTTATAATAAAAATGAGATTACTAAACTATCTAATTCAGATGGTGTTATTCAAGGCGCATCTAGTTTATTATCTCAAGGAACTGCTGCTGTTCAAAGAGCCACTGTTGGTCTTCCAATAGGTTATTTCTTTGGCTTTAAAACTGATGGTATTTTACAAAATCAAGATGAAGTAGAGGCTTATGTAGGTCCAACAGGAAATCCTTATTTTAGCGATCAACGTCCTGGTGATGTTCGTTTTGTAGATCAAAATGCAGATGGTGTTATTGATGATAATGATAAAGTGATGTTAGGAAATCCTCACCCAGATTTTGAACTAGGTATTCAATTAAGTGCAGAATATAAAAATTTCTATATGAATACAACTTTGACGGGAAAATTCGGAATGCAAGTAATGCAATCATATCGTTCATTTGCTGATAGATTTGATCAAAACTACACGACTCAGATATTTAATCGTTGGCATGGTGAAGGCACATCAAACCGTCTACCTCGTTTAAGTTCTGTTTCTAACAGAAATACAAACAATATTTCTGATATCTTTATGCACGATGCCGATTATTTAAGAATTAATAATTTAACTTTAGGATATGACTTTAGCAAATTCTTAACTAAGGTAGATTTCTTATCTGAATTAAAACTTTATGCTACGGTTAACAACTTATACACATTTACAAAATATGATGGCATGGATCCTGAAGTTGGTTATGATGGTGGTTCTGGTTGGGGTTCTGGTATAGATCTAGGTTTATATCCACAAGCAAGAACTGTTATGTTTGGTGTTAATCTTACTTTTTAACTAAAAAAACAATTGAAAATGAAAAAATTATTTAATTATTTAACCATTGGAGCACTAGTTTTTTTAACTAGCTGTGACCAAAACTTTTTAGAGGTTGATAATCTTTATGAAAAAAGTTTAGACAACTATTACAGCACGCCTACAGATATTGATGAAGCCCTTGCTGGCGTGTACAATGCGATTATTCCGTTATCTGGTAATCCGTTCTCCAATGAACATATTACAGCAAACTTACTCTCTGATATGATGCTTGGCGGCGGCGGTCCTGATGATATAGGTGCCAAAAACACTGATGGATTTATCGACCCTAACGAAGACACCTATAGAGATTTATGGATAACTACTTATAATGGCGTAGCAAGAGCTAACGCAGTTATTGAAAAAACAGCTGAAGCAGATTTTAGTTCGTTTTTTGATACAGAGCAGCAAGCCGTAGATTTCAAGAATCAAGCTATAGGGGAAGCCTATTTTATGAGAGCATTCTTTTATTTTAGAGCCGTTAAATTTTTTGGAGGTATGCCATTAATTCTAAAAATAGATGATCCAAGAGATGCTCCACGATCAACGATTACAGAAACGTATGCACAAATTGCAACCGATTTAAAAACTGCTATTGATATCTTACCTACTGTTAACCAATTTAGCATACCAACAGAACGTTATGGGCATGCAAATAAATGGGTTGCAGAGGCTTATATGGCTCGTGCTTATTTATATTATACAGGATATATGACTAACATTGAAGGGCAGGCAACTACCTCTTTACCATTAGCAGATGGAGGTTCTTTATCAAGTGGAGATGTGGTTAATTATCTTAACGATTGTATCGCTAATAGTGGTTACGCTTTAGCATCAGATTTCAGAAACTTATGGCCTTATTCATATGTTAATGAAAGTGCAGGGTCAACGGTTCTTCCTTGGGCTGAAACCGAAGGCCTATCATGGGTAGGACAAGATGGTCATACCCCTAAGTTTGGAACAGGAAATAATGAAACCATGTTTGCCGTAAGATACTCAACTGCAGATTGGGATAATGGACAACAATATAACAACATAGCTTGTTTGTATACTGGAATTAGAGACAACTCTATGATTCCTTTCGGACAAGGTTGGGGTTGGTGTACAGTAAACCCTAGACTTTGGAATCAATGGGATGATGCAGATCCAAGAAAAGTAGGTTCTATTATAGAATTGGGTGTTGCAGATCAGGGCACAGGTTCTTATGATGTTTCAAAAGCTGGAGATCATCATACAGGTTTTATGAACAAAAAATATACGCAAATTCAACACCCTGGTGCCGATGGCGTAAAAGGAATGTTTTATTATCTTTACAATATGAATAACGGTGATCCTATGCAATTATGGTCGGCAAACGACTATATGCTAATGCGATTTGCAGATGTTCTTTTAATGCACTCTGAAATTTCTGGAACTGCAGACGGACTTAATGCTGTTAGAGGAAGAGCTGGATTAGGTGCGGTTGGATATTCACTTGATGCAATTAAAGAAGAGCGTTTACACGAGTTAGCTTTCGAAGGATTACGTTGGTTTGACCTTGTACGTTGGGGCGATTTAGAAACAGCATTTAGCGATTCATTTAACGTAAACAATTCTGGTATACCTGGAACATATAGTGTTACTTATAGAACGGCAACGAAAGGACTAGTTCCTGTACCAGAAACTGAAGTAAGATTATCTAATGGTGTTTACAGTCAAAATGCTGGATGGGAATAATTTATAATAAATAATTAAATCAAAAAAATATGAAAATAAATAATATATTTAGTCTTTTTATGGCCTCACTTACATTACTATTTTGTGCATGTGAGCCTATTGTAGACACAGACGAGAGTTTGAGTAATACAACTGATGTCGACGGGGTAGAGTTGGTAGCAACTCAAACCAGTCCGGGAGGTAATGGTATTACCTTAAGTATGGTAACACCTGGAATTACAGGATATTGGGACTTTAATCTAGGAAGAGCTTATACTGATAAGGTTTCATTTGTATATCCAATTCCTGGAACACAAACGTTTACCTATACAGGAACACTTGGCAGTGAATTTTTTACTAAAACCATTGATGTTCAAATTGATGTACTCGATAGTCCCCTTCCACAAGATTATTACAGTTTGGTAAGTGAAGATACATCTACTGGTAAAACTTGGGTTTTTGCAGATAATAAACCTTGGTTTATGAGCCCTATAAATGGAACACCAGAAGACTTTGATACTGTTTGGTGGGATGCTTGGACTTGCTGTCTTGCAGATCCTAATGGTAAAATGAAGTTTGATTTAGATGGTGCAGCAAATTATACCTATTATAGTAATGCTACGGCTACAGGCGAAGTAGGAAGTTTTGCTTTAGATATTCCTAATCAAACACTCGATTTTATTGGTGCACCTATTCTAGGTGGCCAAGACGGATTAAGATTACCTGGAGATGGTGTCTATAATATCATTTCGCTTACTGACGAGGAACTTATTCTCTGGACACCACTAACAGTAGGTGGAGATTCTGGTTGGACTTGGAAGTTTAAAGCAGAATAAGGCCTATAAAATTAGTTTTATAAAACAGAATACTAATAAATTTGAGTTAGTTTGAGTTATTTAAATTAGTTTTGAGAGAGATATTGTCTTTACTGGTTTTATTTTTAAAACCAGTAAAGAATATCTGTTAGACATAATTTCTCAATTGAAAAATTATCGATTCTAAAATTCAAGACTATTTAAATAATTTTTACTAATTATGTAATAAAAGGATTTTACAGTGTTTGTAAAATCCTTTTATTTATATCTAGGCTAGCCTGTAAAACACATATAAAACAGGTGTTTAATGTAAATCACAAAATATGAAAACATTTTTTAAGCAAATCAAAAATGTATTGATTCTCTTTATTATTAGTTCGGCATTTCTATCCTGTAGTGGTTCTGGTTCCGGCAGTTCTGGTGACGGCCCAATAGATACTATACAGGACATTATCCCAGAAAATTTAGAACTAACTGTGACTGTTTTAAATGTTGACGCATCAAATCCGGACGGCGATGGTTCTGGAGCAGTACAATGTGTTGCCACCGCAGATAATGCAGTTAAATACGGATTTAAGTTTGGTATAGAACCAGAAATACAAAATACGACTGGTGTAATCGACTATACCTTTACAACTCCAGGAACAAATTCTTATACCATTACCGTTACGGCTTATTCAAGTACAAACAATACAACTAGTAGATTTACATCTGTTTCTGTATATGTAAAAGAACCAGAACCACAATTAATTTGGTCTGACGAATTTGATGTTGATGGCGGTATTAATATGGCAAACTGGACCGCCGAGGTTGTCCCGCCTTTTAATGGCAGTTGGGCTAATGGTGAAAAACAACATTATACAGACAGAGAAACTAATGTATTCGTATCTAATGGAACACTTAAAATTGTAGCCAAAAAAGAAATTTATACTTACGAATCTAGTACCAAAGAATATACCTCAGCCCGACTTATTACAAAAGATAAGGTTGAATTTACCTATGGCCGCATAGATGTTAGAGCAAAATTACCACAAGGTGTTGGCACATGGCCTGCCATTTGGACGCTGGGCGCAAATATTGACGCAGTAAGCTGGCCAGCTTGCGGTGAAATAGATATTATGGAACACTGGGGTCATATTCCAGGAATAGCATCTAGCGCCACTCATAATACAGCATGTTCTGGTGGTTGTCCTGATGTTAGAGTTGGTGAAACCCTTATAACAGACTACGCTACAGAATTTCATGTGTATTCTCTAGAATGGACTGAAGATGAATTAAGGTTTTTAATTGATGATAATTTTAAGTACTGGTACAAACCTAATCCAAAAACCAATGATAACTGGCCATACAATGCAGATCAATTTATCATATTAAACGTAGCTATGGGCGGAGATTGGTTTGAAATAGATCCTAATTTCACAGAAGCTATAATGGAAGTTGATTATGTTAGAGTTTACCAATAATTATAAAATATAATTAACAACATTGAATAAAAACATATCTTTATTTGTTTGCATTGTTGTAATATTTATATCAATTTTTAGTTGTCAATCACTATCAAATAATGCTTCACAGTTATCTGTTGATAAAAAAGTGAATTCCTTATTAAGCATCATGACACTTAATGAGAAAATTTTACGAATGAATCAGTACAGTGGTTTTTATTTATGTGACTGATCCGAGTCCTAAAGAAGGTGACGCTGCTAACAAGTACAAACATTTAGAACATGGTAGAGTTGGTTCGATGCTTGATGTAAGAGGGGGTAAAGATGAAAAAAGTTTTGAAATGGTTTTATTAAACCCCGGAAAAACTAAAAACAATATCGTTTATTTTAAATAATGACACGCTTGGTTTTTATTACAATACAGGCAATTATATAGTAAAACAAGGAGATTTTAAAATATTTATTGGTGGAAGTCCCCGAACATTTTTTGAAACTAATTTGACCCTTTTAGAATAATCGTTTTAATTTTTTAAAATACTAACCCTTCTTAATCTATTATTAACAAGGGTTTCCTTTTTAATGACTAGCTAATCGTTCTGCCTTTTTAAAATATATCTGTTTACAAGAGTTTTAACTCATTTGAATTAACAGGCTTAGAAATAATATCATCGAAGCGTACCATTTTTGCGTTTGCCCCTATGTTAACTTGTTAAATAAGCTGTTTGTGCGATTATAGGCTTTTTTAATAATCTTAGTCGCTTCATTACCATCAATTACTGTCAGTTTAATAAATAGAAGACTAAAACTATAGCCCAGGCAATAATTAAAATCTAATAAACAAAGGGAGTTATATAATTAAAGTCTGATTCCATGTTTAGAAAGCAAGTAATAAGGTAAGTTAATGATTTACTAATAAAGATGACAAATGTCAATTAATTCTCTTTTCTAAACATAAATACATATTTATACTCATATTAGAATAAAAGTTCATATTAATAATTAATTTTATGTAACTTTAATTACCAATTTACCCATATCTGCTATGCTAGGTATTTATAAATATTTAATTATCAAACCCTTGAAAATTATTGTTCAGTTTCATCAATATGATTTAACATTTGATGGTATTAAAAAACTAAAGGAATCTATTATGAATGATAATGAATATAATGCTGAATATAATTTTATAATAGACTTAAGACTTGCCGACGTAAAAATGACTCCCAACGAACTTCAACGTTATGGAAATTGGGTGCAAGATGTTCTAAATCGTAAAGATAAAAATTTGGCTCTTTTAACATCAAATCCTAATCAGGTAACTAATGCCACTCTTTATAAACTTAACGATAACTTCAAAAATTTACACTATGATGTTTTTAGTACTATGGAAAGTGCTCTAAGACATGTAGACATCGATATTTCAAATATGCAATTTATAGAAACTGAAATTAGTAAACTAAAAGTTAATGATTAGTATTTTTAACTTTATATGTTTCTTAAGTTTCATTTTACACTTCGACTTATTCAATTAGATTTATATCTTTATTGAAAAATACAATCTAATGCAAAAAACATATTACGATCCTGCCGATTTAAAAAAATTTGGAAAAATATCTGATTGGAATGAAGAGTTAGGCAAAAAATTCTTTGATTATTACGCTAAAGTTTTTGAAGAAGGTGCTTTGTCTGAGAGAGAAAAATCCCTTATTGCTCTGGCTGTTGCTCATACCATTCAATGCCCTTATTGTATTGATGCTTACACTGGCGACGGATTACAACGCGGTATTACCAAAGAAGAAATGATGGAAGCGCTTCATGTAGCCGCTGCCATTCGTGGAGGGGCATCTCTAGTACATGGAGTTCAAATGATGAATAAAGTTAATAAGCTTGATATGTAAGTTTTATTAATTAAATCGTCTTATTATATTCATCTAAAATCAATTATTAGTATTGGAAACAACATCCTTACACAAGCGCGAAAGCGAATTAGCAAATAGTAACAGGCAACTTGAAATTTTATCTAACGGTATTTTTAAAAGTGGTGATTTACCCAAATTTGCAGAAAAAATTTCAGAAACCAATCAATTTCCTTTAAAAGCAAAAGCATTAGAAGTTCTTCAAATAAACGTGGGTTACATGTGCAATCAAGTTTGTCAGCATTGCCATGTTGATGCTGGTCCAGACAGAAAAGAAATTATGACTAAAGAAACGATGCTTCAATGTTTAGAAGTCATCAAAAAAACGGGAGCACACACCTTAGATTTAACCGGGGGTGCGCCCGAGATGAACCCTAATTTCCGTTGGTTTGTAGATGAAGCCTCAAAAGTTGGCATTAAAGATTTTATCGTTCGTTCTAACTTAACTATTATAAAGGCAAACAAAAAATATGAAGACTTACCTGAGTTTTTCAAATCTCATAATGTACATGTCGTGTCTTCAATGCCACATTGGACGAGAGGAAAAACAGATAAACAAAGAGGTACTGGTGTTTTTAATCAATCTATTGATGCCTTAAAAGAGTTGAATGACATTGGTTATGGCATGCCTGACAGTAAACTAAAATTAGATCTGGTTCATAATCCATCAGGCGCTTTTTTACCAGGTAACCAATCATCTTTAGAAAGAGATTTCAAAAAAGCCTTATTAGAAGATTTTAACCTTCATTTCCATAATTTATTTGCGATTACGAACTTACCAATCAGTCGTTTTTTAGATTATTTAATAGCGTCTGACAATTATGAAGATTATATGTACTCTTTGGTAGAAGCTTACAACCCAGTTGCTGTTAAAAATGTAATGTGTACCAATACACTATCGGTAAGTTGGGATGGCTATTTATACGATTGTGATTTTAATCAAATGCTCGAATTACCTGTAAACAGCAAGGTGAAACACATTTCAGAATACAATGAAGACTTACTGTTTAATAGAGATATTGTTATTTCTCAGCATTGTTATGGATGTACTGCAGGTGCAGGAAGTAGCTGCCAAGGAAGTGTTACATAATTATGAAACATTTAATAGTTATAATATGTTGTTTTTTAGCATTTTCTAATTATGCCCAAGAATCACTTCCAAAAATATTAAAGAAGTATAATACCAAAAACATACCTTATATAACGGTTCAGGAATTGGCAATGCCTAAAACGCAAGCGATTATTTTAGATGCCAGAGAAAAGGAAGAATACAATACAAGTCACATAAAAAAAGCTGTTTTTGTTGGTAACAATAATTTTTCTTTGGATGATGTTATTGAAAAAATACCTAATAAAGATGAAAATATTGTGGTGTATTGCTCTATTGGAATCCGATCTGAAACGATTGCATTTAATCTGATAAAGGCAGGATATCGCCATGTTTTAAATTTATACGGTGGAATATTTGAATGGAAAAACAACGGTTTTCCTGTCTACAATTCTGAAAATATAAAAACGGAAAGGGTGCATGCTTACTCAAAAGAATGGAGCAAATGGCTAACATCTGGCATTAAAGTATATTAAAATGGGATTATTTACAACGAAAGATTCAGATTCAGACAATAACCTTAGGACAGATTTTCATTTTCAAAGCGCAACAAATGCCCTCATTATTTTTACCAGAAATCCAGAATTAGGCAAGTGCAAAACACGCTTAGCGAAAACTGTTGGAAATGAAGCCGCTTTAAACATTTATAAATATTTATTAGAACATACGGCCAATATTTCTAAAGACCTAAAAGCAGATAAATACGTTTTTTATTCAGAAAATATAAAAAAAGATGACCTTTGGAAGAATGATATTTTTTGCAAAAAACTTCAGTTTGGTCATGATTTAGGAGCCAGAATGGAAAATGCTTTTTTAGAATTATTTCAATTGGGCTATGAAAAAACCATCATTATAGGAAGTGATTTATTGGATCTTACAACCGAACATATAACCGAGGCATTTCAAACTTTAAGTAATCACGATATTGTTATTGGTCCTGCAAAAGATGGTGGCTATTATCTCTTAGGAATGAAAAATATACATTCAAAAATATTTAAAAATAAAGATTGGGGCACCTCTTCCGTATTAAAAAACACCTTAAATGATATTCAAAATAGTACCTTTAGTTTGCTTGATGAATTAAACGATATTGATACCTTTGAAGATATAAAACCTTACAAAGAATTGAATAAATTTTACACTACAAATGATTAAATATATTACTGAAACAACTGATTACCTTATCTCTAAAGGTTTTGATAAACCTGAAATTGGTATTATTCTAGGAACTGGCTTAGGGCAACTTGTTGATGAAATTAACATACTGCATGAAGTTAGCTATAATCATATTCCGTATTTTCCAACTGCTACGGTAGAATTTCATAAAGGCAAACTTATTTATGGGGTTTTAGAAGATAAAAAAGTAGTTGTTATGCAAGGGCGCTTCCACGTTTATGAAGGCTACTCATTACAAGACGTTACCTATCCTGTTCGAATTATGGAAAAATTAGGTATTCACACACTTTTAGTGTCAAATGCCGCTGGCGCTATTAATCTTAACTTTAAAAAAGGAGAACTTATGCTGATTGAAGACCATATCAATTTGCAAGGAAGTTCACCCTTAGCATTTAGAGGCGTAGAACAATTAGGAGAACGTTTTACAGATATGAGTGCGCCCTACAATGACGGTATAAATGCAACGTTTAAACAAATAGCGAAAGATCATAATATCACCTTACACGAAGGTGTTTATGCCAGCGTTGTTGGACCTCAGCTTGAAACACGTGCCGAATACAGAATGTTGAAAACCATAGGTGCCGACGCTGTTGGCATGAGTACTGTACCAGAAATTATCGTCGCCAATCATTTAAAATTAAAAGCCGCAGCCGTGTCTGTTTTAACAGATGAATGCGACCCAAATCATTTAAAACCTGTTATTATTGCTGATATTATTGCCATGGCAGAAAAAGCAGAACCACATATGATCACATTATTTAAAGAATTAATTAAAACATTATAGCGTCATTCCAAAAAAAAGTGAAGGAAACTCATTAACAGATGACTTCGTTAATTTATTCCTCGCAATGACAAAAAAAAGAGAAGCTAAAATCTATTATTTAACAACAAAGCTACCAAATATCAAAAAATAAAAAAATGAGTTATCTAGAAACGACGCATAACGTCTATAAAGAAGCAGCCTTAACACCTGATGTTGGTTTGTGCTGTACTACAAACCCTATTTGGGAATTACCTGGTTTAAAAATTCCAAAAATTATGCAGGAAATGAATTATGGTTGTGGTAGTACGGTTCATGCTCGCGATTTAACTAATAACCCTAAAATGTTATATGTTGGCGTTGGTGGTGGTATGGAGTTACTTCAATTTGCTTATTTTAATCGTCAAAAAAGTGGCGTTATTGGTATTGACGTGGTTGATGAAATGCTAGAAGCTTCTCGTAAAAATTTCAAAGAAGCAGAAGCATTAAACCCCTGGTTTAAAAGCGAATTTGTAGATCTTAAAAAAGGAGATGCAATGAATCTTCCGGTTGAAGATAATAGTATTGATGTAGCCGCTCAAAATTGTCTCTTTAATATTTTTAAAGCTGATGATTTAAAGAAAGCCATTGCTGAAATGTACCGTATTTTAAAACCTCATGGACGATTGGTAATGAGTGATCCAACCTGTGAGCAACCTATGAATGATGAATTAAGAAATGACGAGCGCTTACGTGCTTTATGCCTTAGCGGAAGTTTGACAATTGCCGACTATGTAAAAGCATTAACTAATGCCGGGTTTGGGACTATTGAAATTAGAGCCAGAAAACCATATCGCATTTTAGACCCAAAACACTATCCAACCAATGAGTTAATTTATATTGAGTCCATTGAGGTTGCAGCTATTAAAGATCCAATGCCAAGTGACGGACCTTGTGTTTTTACCGGAAAAACAGCCATTTATTATGGGGAGAATACTTATTTTGATGACAATGCAGGCCATATTTTACTTAAAAACCAGCCATTAGCTGTTTGCGATAAGACTGCTGGTGCATTAGCTTCACTGAAAAGAAACGATATATTCATAAGCCAATCTACATATCATTATGACGGTGGTGGCTGTTGTTAAATTCAATTTATAATGACAAAAAAACGTTATAGTCTGATTTTATGTTTTCTTTTAAGCTTTTCATTACAAGCACAAAAAGTTGACCATTCGCTATGGAATGATTTTTTACAAAAATATGTTTCTGTTGATGGTCATGTAAATTACAAAGCCATTCAATCTCATCCTGAAAATCTTGAAGCATACTTACAAGAATTGACTAAAACGGTTCCAAATGAAAGCTGGTCAAAAAATCAAATCTTAGCATTTTGGATTAATGCATATAACGCATTTACTATAAAATTAATAATTGATAATTATCCAATAAAAAGCATTAAAGACATTAAAAAGCCTTGGGATAAAGAATTCATTAAAATAGATGCTAAAACAATGTCATTAAGCCATATTGAGCATGACATCCTTAGAAAAATGAATGAACCAAGAATTCATTTTGCTATTGTTTGTGCATCAATTTCTTGCCCAAAATTATATAATGAAGCTTATATGAGTTCAACATTAGATACTCAATTATCTCAAGCGGCCAAAGATTTTTTGTCTGACCCAACTAAAAACGCTATTACTGAAAACAGTTTGGAACTCTCAAAAATATTTCAATGGTTTTCAAAAGATTTTAAAAATGACGGAAGTTTAATTGATTTTCTTAATCAATACGCTCAATTAAACATTTCTGATAAGGCCAAAATTACATTTAAAGACTATAATTGGAATTTAAATGACTAAAATTTCAATCATTATTCCAATACTTAATGAAGTTGAAACTATAGGAAAGTTACTCAACCATCTTATTACATGTGGTTCTAGTCAAAATAAAAATGAAGTTATTATAGTTGATGGTGGCAGTACTGATGGTTCTAAAGAATTAGTTTCCAAATTTAAAGAAGCTATTTTAATTACCTCTAAAAAAGGACGTGCCACACAAATGAATTTAGGGGCAATACATGCAACAGGAGATATTCTTTATTTTTTGCATGCAGATTCTTTTCCTCCACAAAATTTCGACAATCTCATTATAGATACTGTTAAAAAAGGCAATATTGCTGGATGTTTTAGGATGCAATTTCACAGCCATCATTGGTGGCTTAAACTTACTGGTTGGTTTACCAAATTCTCATGGAAAATTTGTCGAGGTGGTGACCAAAGTTTATTTATCAAAAAATCGTTATTTCAGGATATTGGCGGCTATGACGAGCGTTATATTATTTATGAGGATAATATCATTGTTAAAAGACTTTATCATTTAAATCAATTTAAAGTAATTAAAAACCCGATCATAACATCTGCCAGAAAGTATGAAAAACATGGTGTATGGAAATTACAATATCATTTTCTTATTATCCATTTAAAACATTGGTTGGGAGCTTCATCTGAAACTTTATATAACTATTATCGTAATAATATTGCTTAATTTGTTGAAAAAACCTCTTTTACGATAACTTCTGCTGGTTTGTTTTGGGGTGTAAAACGTGTATTATCTTTTCCTCCAGCATCTTTATGATTGTGATACCACTTCCAAATAAATCCTCCTGCTACCCAATCTTCATTCCAAAATGTTTCAAAAAAAGCTTGTGTGGCATTGGCTTGAGCTTCAAGGTTTACATCAATAATTTCCCTGTCTGAACGCCATGGCTCTTTTCCAGTAAAGTTGACACTTCGGTAACCAAATTCAGTAAATAAAATTCGTTTATTATAGGTGTCATAATAGTTTTTCATTTGAGTTTTCCATACTTCTAATCCTCTATTACAATCTTCTACTGTTGGTGTTTTCAATTTACTTATGGGGAAATACCCATCAATTCCAATATAATCCAAATCATCCCAAAAAGGAGTTCTTTCATATTCATTCCAATTAGCCGCATAGGTTAGTTTTCCTTTGTAAATGGTTTTTATTTCTGAAATTAATTGTTTCCAATAGTTTGGTCGCTCATCAATAAAACTTTCTAATTCTGTTCCAATACAGAAAATCTCAACCTTAGTATCTTGAGCTAGCCGTGCATAATCCAGAATAAATAGAGCATAAGAATCTTCCAAAACCTTCCAATCGTCTTCGCTTTTCATTTTAATATTTCCCGTAAATTCGCCTCGCCAAACCCAAATTTGAGGTTTCAACATGGTATGAATATGATCATATTTTAAAGTTTCAATATATTGTTTAACACCTACTTTAGTCTCACCAAACCACTGTCTATTTGAATTATATTTAATTTCTGGATGCGAAAGTTCACGAATAAAACCAAATGGCATAACAGCGGCATAATTTGCATGTATGTTTAGTAAGGGTTTTACATGGATTTCTGAAATAGAATCTCTCGAAGCCACATAACTAACACCATTAATTTTTGCTTCCTCAAATGGCATCATAGCGCAACCAATCATTAACAAGAACAAACAAAATGCATAAATTAACTTCATAAGTTTAAATTAATATTTAAATTTAAGCAAACTGATGGAATGTTATTAAGGTTTTAACAAATCTTACGACGAAATCATTATTATACAAATTTTTATGGAGCAGGTTGTTATAATTGGAAACGGAATTTCTGGCGTTACAGCCGCGAGACATATAAGAAAACTTTCTAAAAAACAAATCACCATTATTTCTGCCGAATCAGACTACTTTTTTTCAAGAACAGCCCTTATGTACGTATATATGGGCCATATGATATTTGAACATACGCAACCATACGAAAATTGGTTCTGGAAAAAAAATAAGATTGACCTTGTAAAAGAATTTGTAAAAACAATAGATACTGAAAATAAAACCCTTGTGTTTAAAAGTGGTAACACTTTAAAGTACGATAGACTTATTATTGCCACGGGTAGCAAACCCAATAAATTCGGCTGGCCAGGACAAGATTTAAAAGGGGTTTTGGGGATGTACCACAAACAAGATTTAGAAAATATTGAAAAGTTTGCACCAAATAATAAGGCATGTAAACGTGCTGTAATTGTTGGTGGTGGCTTAATTGGCATCGAACTGGCGGAGATGCTTAGATCCAGAAATATTCCTGTTACTTTTTTAGTTAGAGAATCTAGCTTTTGGAATGGTGTTTTACCTGAAGGTGAAAGCACCATAATAAACAAACACATTAAAACCCACCATATAGATTTACGATTGTCATCAAACTTAAAAGAGATTATTTCTGATGAAAACGGTCACGTAAAATCAATTATAATAGAAGAAACTGGAGAAGAAATTCCTTGTAATCTGGTTGGACTTACAGCAGGTGTATCACCTAATATTGAGTTTGTTAAATCGTCTAAAATCGAAACTAATCGAGGTGTTTTAGTAAATAGAAACCTTGAAACCAATATTCCTAATGTGTATGCTATTGGAGATTGCGCAGAACAACAAAAACCTATTGGAAACAGAAGACCTATCGAAGCAGTTTGGTATACAGGACGAATGATGGGCGAAGTTATTGCCCAAACAATATGTGGAAATATAATGGAATATAATCCGGGTCATTGGTTTAATTCTGCTAAGTTTTTTGATATCGAATATCAAACCTACGGTTGGGTATTTGCAAAACCGAAGGAGAACCATGCGCATTTTCATTGGAAACATCATGACGACACAAAATGCATTACCATTGAATACAATACTATTACGAATGAATTTATAGGAATAAATACCTTCGGAATAAGAATGCGTCATGAAACCTTTGATACATGGTTAACAGAGAAACGTGATATTGATTATGTCATAAATCATTTAAGTGAAGCTAATTTTGATCCTGAACTTTATAATCATTTTGAAAAAGATATTCTAGCAACTTATAAAAACCAACTGCAAAAAGTATAAAATGAACAACAATTTACAAGAAAGTATGTCCTTAGCAAAACCAAATGCTCAAGACCTAACATTAAACCAAAAAATATCAGTTTTTATTGGAGTTTTAGGACTTTTTGTTTTTGCATTAGCGCTTTTTAATGTCGACTTCCCAAATAAAGGTTTGTTCATTACTGTTGCATTAGGTGGCATTGCTATTGGAGTCATTTTATTTTCAAATGCTGCGTATCTAAATAAATCAAAAGGCATAAAAAATGATGGTGTATGGTTTAAATCTATCTCATCAAAAGGTGTTTTAGGGTGGGTTACCGGAATTGTTTTGACCTCATTCTATATTGTCCTTTATTTTTATCCTCAGTACTTTGGCCTTGCTTCCAAAGGCACATCAAACACGGGCTTAATAGCACTCTTCGATCCGATAAGTTATTTATTAAGCGGAAGGCCTGCGAGTCAATGGTTTGTTTACGGCACACTTTATACGTTAGCCATCCTTGTTTTTGGTTATAAATTCATAATAAAATATCGCCATAATCGCTACCAACAGTTAAGAACCGTTTCGGTCATGTTCTTTCAACTTGGTTTTGCTTTTTTAATTCCTGAGTTTATGGCAAGATTAAATGAAAGTCCTCATTATAATTTACCCTATTATGATTTAAAAAGTATGTGGCCACTCAATTATTATCTTTTTGATAGCTGGTCTATAAATGGATTTCTATCATCAGGAATACTTGGTTTATCACTTTTAATTTTTGGTGTTACATCTATTTTTGTTGTGTCTCCTATTTTAACGTATAAGTATGGTAAACGTTGGTATTGTTCTTGGGTTTGTGGATGTGGTGCATTGGCAGAAACTGCTGGTGATTCATTTAGACAATTAAGCAGCAAAAAACTATCCGTTTGGAAGTTAGAACGCTGGCTCATACATAGTGTTTTAGTGTTTTCTGTGATTATGACTGTTGCTATGCTATATACTTTTTTAGGAAGCGACCCAAATAAATTTTGGCTAACACGCAGTACGTTCCTTTTAAGTATTGGTATTCTTTTAACCCTAATTTTTGTCTTAGTAATGATATTTAAACACAAAGAATTAGGGAAAGATGCTCGTTATGGTGCTATTGGGTATTTTATAGTGATTGCTGCGCTTCTCATAATGCATTATACTGGAACTACCGATAAGATTTTCCTAATAAAATCAAGTAGTCTTCGCTCTGCCTATGGATTGTATATTGGTTCCATTTTTTCAGGCGTTATTGGAACTGGCTTCTACCCTATTTTAGGAAATAGAGTTTGGTGTCGTTTTGGTTGTCCTATGGCCGCTATTTTAGGATTTCAACAACGCTTATTTTCGAAATTTAGAATCACAACTAATGGCGGACAATGTATCTCGTGTGGTAACTGTTCTACCTATTGCGAAATGGGCATTGATGTTCGCGCTTATGCTCAAAAAGGCGAAAATATTGTAAGAAGCAGCTGTGTTGGCTGTGGCATTTGTAGTGCTGTTTGCCCAAGAGGTGTATTAAAACTAGAAAACGGTAACCTTAAAAACCGTATCAACCCAAAAGATATTTTGTTAGGAAATGATGTTGATTTAATAGATTTAATAAAACGTTAAAAAATTCGTAAAAGTATTGTACTTTTGCGACCTATTAGTTAATACTTTATGCCCATCATAAAAGTCATCATTCCTGCTTATAATGAACAAGATTCAATAGCAAATGTTATTAATGACATACCAAAAATTGTTAACGAAGTTATCGTAGTTAACAATAATTCCAATGATGAAACTGCGACAAATGCAACCAATGCTGGTGCCACTGTATTAACTGAAGCCAAAAAGGGCTATGGTTATGCCTGCTTGAAAGGAATGGATTACATATCAAATCTACCAATAAAACCAGGAATTATTGTGTTTTTAGATGGCGATTATAGTGATTATCCCGAAGAGCTTACTAAACTAGTAGCACCCATTATTAATGACGATATAGATTTGGTTATAGGTGCGCGTGACAAAAACTTAAGAGCGAAACATTCCATGACATTACAACAAGTGTTTGGAAACTGGTTGGCTACATTTTTAATGAAACTTATTTATGGTGGTCGATTTACAGATTTAGGTCCATTTAGGGCTATTAAATATGAAAAGTTGTTAGCTTTGCAAATGGAAGACAAAACCTATGGTTGGACTGTTGAGATGCAATTAAAAGCATTAAAACAAAAGTTCTCTTATGTTGAGATTCCTGTAAAATACAGAGAAAGAATAGGTGTCTCAAAAGTGTCGGGAACCCTTAAAGGCGCTGTTTATGCAGGCTTTATAATCTTAGGTTGGATTTTTAAATACAGTATAAAAAAATGATTTTTGCTACAATTACTATAGTTGTTTATACCATTGCACTCTTACTTATATTCTTGTATGCATTGGCGCAGCTTAATTTATTGTTTAATTATTTGGCATCAAAAAAACATATAGATGATTCTGTTACATTTGATTTTTCAAATTCTGAAGAAATTCCATACGTAACCATACAGCTTCCTGTTTACAATGAAATGTATGTGATGGATCGCTTATTGGAAAACATTGCTTTAATTGATTATCCGAAAGACAAATTAGAAATTCAGGTTTTAGATGATTCTACCGATGAAACATTAAAATCGACATTTGATCATATTGAAAAGTTAAAACAAACCGGATTAGACATTCAACATATCACCAGAATTGATAGAACAGGCTTTAAAGCAGGTGCGCTTAAAGAAGGACTAAAAACAGCTAAAGGTGAGTTTATTGCTATTTTTGATTCTGATTTTCTTCCAAAAAAAGATTGGCTTAAAAAAACCATACCTTATTTTAAAGATGAAAAAATAGGAGTTGTTCAAACCCGCTGGGGACATATCAACAGAAACTATTCTATTCTTACCAGAATTCAAGCGTTTGCCTTAGATGCGCATTTTTCGTTAGAACAAGTTGGAAGAAACAGTAAAGGACATTTTATTAATTTTAATGGTACTGCTGGTGTTTGGAGAAAAACCTGCATTATAGATGCTGGAAACTGGGAAGGTGATACCTTAACAGAAGATCTTGATTTAAGCTATAGAGCGCAACTTAAAAACTGGAAATTTAAATACCTTGAAGATGTTGAAACTCCTGCTGAATTACCTGTAATTATAAGTGCCGCCAGATCGCAACAATTTAGATGGAATAAAGGGGGTGCTGAAAATTTCAAAAAAATGCTTTGGCGTGTTTTAAAGAGTAAAAATATATCTACAAAAACCAAAATTCACGGTGTTTTGCATTTACTTAACAGCACCATGTTTTTAAATATTCTTATAGTTGCTGTATTAAGCATCCCTATGTTATATATTAAAAATGAATATGCTCACTTAAAACCATACTTCTATGTCATGAGTTTCTTTGTTATTAGTACCATTATATTCTTTATATGTTATTGGATAATGTATAAGAACATTTATGGTAGCGGTATTAAGAATTTTATTAAATACATTGGCATGTTTTTTACATTTTTCTCAATAGCTATGGGCTTTTCACTACACAATTCTATTGCTGTGTTAGAAGGCCATTTTGGTAAAAAAAGTGCATTTATTCGTACTCCTAAATTTAATATAAACTCTATAAAAGACAGTTGGAAAGACAACAAATACATAAAGAAAAATATTTCTTTAAATGTTATTTTTGAAGGTCTTTTAATGCTCTACTTTGCTTTTGGAATGTATAGTGCATTCGTAGTTGGAAACCAAGGCGGTGACTTTGGCCTATTTCCATTCCACTTAATGCTTTTTATAGGTTTTGGTTATGTGTTTTTAAATTCTATAACCTCTAAGACTTAATCTTGTATTAAAAAGTAACATCAAGTACTATAATTTCTTCATTGCGTTTTATAGTTACTTTAGCTGTATTTCCCTTTTCAAATTTCCCTAAAGATTTCATATAACTCATCATGTCTTCAATCTCATTATCTCCCATTTTAACAACAATATCACCTTTCTGCATCCCTGCTTTTTGAGCCGGTTTATCCTCACTAACACCATCAATTCTCATGCCTTTACCATTAAACAAATAATCTGGAACAACCCCTAATGTCACCTTAAATGCAGGTACTTCCTGACTTTCATTCTTTGTTTTTCTAAAGGTTAATTTCCCATCATCATTTAGGTCTGTAATTACCGATTCAATAAATTGAGCTATTGATGCCATACCTTCGTAATTCAACTTTTCAGCATCATCAGACGGCTTGTGGTAATCTTCATGTTGACCCGTAAAAAAATGTAATACTGGAATATCCATTAGATAAAAAGAGGTTTGATCGCTTGGGCCAATACCAGATTCATGCTCTTTAACGGTTAACTCACCCTTATTTGCAAACAAAACTTGTTTAAATATTGGCGAGGTCCCAACGCCATGAACAGCAATTGTTTTTTCACTATTCAAACGCCCAACCATATCCATATTAAGCATATAATTCACATTTTTTAAATCAACCGTTGGATTTTTTACAAAATAATTGGAACCTAATAAGCCCATTTCTTCACCTGAAAAGGCGATAAACAAGTAATTATTATTGGTATTTATTCCTTTAAGATTCTTAGCAATATTAAGCATAGCGGCTACACCACTAGCATTATCATCAGCCCCGTTATGAATTTGAGGCGTTTCCCCTCTATACAATGAGCCATCAATACCCATGCCTAAATGATCATAATGTGCTCCGATAACAATGGTATTTTCTGCATTATTATTCAAATAACCAACAACATTTGTTCCTGTGATTGTGCTGTCTTCGACCTTACTAACATAATTAACGTTACCATGCGGATCACTTTTATCTTTAAATGAAAACTCTTGGAAATACTCATTATCGCCTTTTGGTTCTAATCCTAAACTTTTAAATCGTTTAGCAATATAGTCCGAAGCTAAAAGCTCATAGGACGTCCCAGTTTGCCTTCCATGAAGACTATCTGATGCTAATAAAACAACATCATCTTTCATGGTTACTTCAACAGCCTTTTCTTTTTTACAAGAAATAAATAATCCTATCGCAAAAAGTAAATAAATTGATTTCATAAAAAATTATTATTATTAAGTTTGATAAATATTTTGAATAACTAATTCATGAATTAGTAAGAAAGCCTTAATTTTATATAAAAATAGTTTAAAAATGAAGTTCACCACAATTTTATTAATTTTTTTCTGCTTTTTATCATGTAAGACGGATAAAAAAAATGAATCCTCAACAGAAAAAAACACAACAGAATCTGCCATTGAAGTAAAAAAAGATTCATTAATTTTCTCAGAAGAAAAGCACTTTAAATCTATACAACAAATCACTTTTGGTGGTGATAATGCTGAGGCATATTGGAGTTTTGATGATAAGCAATTAATATTTCAATCTAATTTTAAAGAATGGGGACTTAATTGTGACCAAATGTTTTTAATGAATTTTGGAGAGACTTTTAAAGCCTCTAAACCACCTATGATTAGTACAGGCAATGGACGAACAACCTGTGCTTACTTTCTTCCAGATAACAAACATTTTGTTTATGCTTCCACACATTTAGTCGACGAAAATTGTCCAGAAGTTCCTTTAAGAAAAAATGGAAAATACGTCTGGCCCGTTTATGATTCTTTCGATATTTTTGTAGCCGACTTAGATGGAAACATCACTGGTCAGCTCACCAATGAGCCAGGCTATGATGCTGAAGCAACCGTATCACCTAAAGGTGATAAAATTGTATTTACATCGACACGCAGTGGAGATTTAGAACTTTACACTATGAATATTGATGGCTCTGGTGTTAAGCAAATTACTAACGAATTAGGTTATGATGGTGGTGCTTTTTTCTCTCCTGATGGCACCAAATTAATTTTCCGTTCTTCAAGACCAAAGACGGATAAAGACATAAAAGCATACAAAGATCTTTTGGCAAATGGATTGGTAGAACCTACCGATATGGAATTGTACATCTGTAATGCTGACGGAACAGACCTACGTCAATTAACCAATTTAGGAAATGCCAATTGGAGTCCGTTTTTTCATCCATCTGGCAAAAAAATACTATTTTCATCAAACTTTGAAGCGGAAAGAGGCTTTCCATTTAATTTATATATGATTGACCTCGATGGAAAAAATTTAGAACGTGTTACTCATGGTGAAACCTTTGATGCCTTTCCTGTATTTTCTAATAACGGAAAATATTTAGCCTTTTCATCAAACAGAAATAATGGTGGCGGAAGAGATACAAATCTTTTCATTGCAGAATGGGTTGATTAGTTAAATTGTTGCATTACTTTTTTGAAACAATAAGAGAAAAACGTTACGTTATTTATATTGCTTTTTTCAATATGAGTATCTTTGCCAAGGCAGTTAACCAATAAAAAAGATTAACTTTCTATTCTAAAAATGAAAGCATACAAACCAAAAAATAGGCTAACTGCACAGGCATACATTGATGGTGTTTTAAATGGTGATAGAGTAATTTTATCCAGAGCAATTACCATTATAGAAAGTAATTTAGAAAGTGATAAACTCCTTGCCAAAGACATAATTCAGGCTATCTTACCTGCTTCTGGAAATTCTATCAGAATCGGAATCACCGGTGTGCCTGGTGTTGGGAAAAGTACGTTTATTGAAGTTTTTGGAAAACACATAATCAATCAAGGTCATAAGGTGGCCATTCTATCGATAGACCCAAGTAGTCAGCGTTCCAAAGGAAGTATTTTAGGTGATAAAACAAGAATGGAAGAGTTAAGTAATTTAGAAAACGCTTATATCCGTCCATCTGCCTCTGGAGAAACCCTTGGCGGTGTTGCTAATAAAACTGCCGAAAGTATGTTGCTTTGTGAAGCCGCAGGTTATGATGTTATTTTAATTGAAACCGTTGGTGTCGGACAATCGGAAACCGCCGTTCATGGCATGACCGATTTCTTCTTACTCTTAATGCTTGCCGGTGCAGGCGACGAACTTCAAGGGATTAAAAAGGGGATTATGGAAATGGCCGATATGGTGGTAATCAACAAAGCCGATGGTGATAATATTAGAAAAAGTGAAATAGCACGTTTACAATATCAAAACGCCTTACATATTTTTCCGCAATCTGAATCTGGTTGGTCTCCAGTCGTTACTAAAGCCTCTTCTACCAAAAATACTGGTATTGATGCTGTATGGAATGAAGTCTTAAAATATAAAGAACTGGTTACTAAGAATGGCTACTTCATAAAAAACAGAAATAATCAAAAAATCCGGTGGATGTATGATAATATTAATGAAGAATTAAAACATATGTTTTACGGTTCAAAAGAGATCGCCAGGGAACTTACTATTTTAAAAAAAGATATTATTTCTTCTAAAATTTCTCCCGTTAAGGCTGCACAAAAAATAATAGACCAATTTAAAGCGTCTTTTTAATTAGTCATCATTCAAAAACAAAAAACCCAATACTAAAATTAGCCTCGGGTTCTTCTCCTATTTAATATAATGAGTTAGTCTTGCTCTAAATACTTTTCCATAATAGAAATAGCCGCTTCAGAAATAACCGTACCTGGTCCAAAAATAGCCACAACTTTTCGTTCTAATAAATAATTGTAATCTTGCTCAGGAATCACACCGCCGGCAAACACCATAATATCGGGTCTACCTAGTTTTTTTAACTCAGCAATTAATTGCGGAATGAGTGTTTTATGTCCGGCCGCCAAACTAGAAGCACCAACAAAATGCACATCATTTTCAATGGCTTGTTTCGCGACCTCTTCCGGCGTTTGAAACAATGGTCCCATATCAACGTCAAATCCTAAATCGGCAAAACTAGACGCCACGACTTTAGCACCTCTATCGTGCCCATCTTGACCCATTTTTGCAATCATAACGCGCGGACGACGTCCTTCAATTTCTGCAAATTTATCAGCAACTTGCTGTGCTTTTGCAAATGTATCATCGTTATTTACTTCTTTACTATACACGCCACTTATTAATTTAGTATCTGCTTTATGTCGTCCAAAATGAACTTCTAAAGCATCTGATATTTCTCCTAAAGTTGCAAAATTTTCTGCAGCTTCAACCGCTAATTCTAATAAATTACCTTTTCCTGTTTCGGCACAATCAGATAATGCTTTTAAATTAACGTCTACAATATCTTGGTTTCTATTCGCTCTTAATTTCTTTAAACGTTCAATTTGTGATAGTCTTACCACAGAATTATCAACTTCAAGAATTTCTATATTCGATTTTTCGTCGGTTCTAAATTTATTAACCCCAACTAAAATATCTTGTCCGGAATCTAAACGTGCTTGTTTTCTAGCAGACGCTTCTTCAATACGCATTTTTGGAACGCCAGTTTCTATGGCTTTTGCCATACCACCTAGTTCTTCAACTTCCTCAATGAGTTTCCAAGCTTTTTTAGCAATTTCCTGAGTTAAATACTCTACATAATAAGAACCAGCCCAAGGATCGACCGCTTTCGTAATTTGTGTTTCATCTTGGATATATATTTGTGTATTACGTGCAATTCTCGCAGAAAAATCGGTTGGAAGCGCAATCGCTTCGTCCAAAGCATTGGTATGCAAAGATTGTGTACCACCTAAACCAGCAGCCATCGCTTCAATACATGTTCTGGCGACATTATTAAAAGGATCTTGCTCACTTAAACTCCACCCAGACGTTTGACTATGGGTGCGCAACGCCATAGATTTCGGATTCTTAGGATTGAATTGTTTAATGATTTTTGCCCAAAGCATGCGTGCCGCACGCATTTTAGCAATCTCCATAAAATGATTCATGCCTACTGCCCAGAAAAATGATAATCTTGGTGCGAATTCATCTATTTTTAATCCTGATGCTAATCCTGTTCTAATATATTCTAAACCGTCTGCAAGGGTGTATGCTAACTCAATATCGGCCGTAGCTCCAGCTTCTTGCATGTGGTAACCACTAATAGATATAGAGTTGAATTTCGGCATGTATTTAGTGGTATATTCAAAAATATCACCAATAATTTTCATCGAAGGTAATGGCGGATATATATACGTATTACGCACCATAAATTCTTTTAAAATATCGTTTTGAATGGTTCCACTAAGTTGTTCTAAAGACACGCCTTGTTTTTTAGCGGCTGCAATATAAAATGCCATAATAGGCAATACCGCACCATTCATGGTCATAGAAACCGACATTTTATCCAACGGAATTTGATCAAATAGAATTTCCATATCTAGAATAGAATCGATGGCAACACCAGCTTTTCCAACATCTCCTGTTACACGTGGATGATCTGAATCGTACCCACGGTGCGTCGCTAAATCGAAGGCTACCGACAATCCTTTTTGTCCGGCTGCTAAATTTCTTCTATAAAACGCATTGGATTCTTCCGCTGTTGAAAACCCGGCGTATTGACGAATGGTCCAAGGTCTAGTAACATACATCGTGCTGTAAGGCCCTCTTGTAAAAGGAGGCAATCCTGCTGCAAACTGTAAGTGCTCAGCATTTTTAATATCGTCTTTTGAAAACTGTTTTTTTACAGGAATTCCTTCTGGTGTGTCCCAAACATCTTGATGCTCTGTGCTCTTTCTTGTCTCTTGTTCACTAACTGTATTTAAAGTTAGATTTGAAAAATCCCGTCTCATACTTCTAAAGATTTAATGTTTTTCTGAACTTTTTTCTGAATTCCTGAAATGATTTGAATCACATCCGATTTCATATGAATACATCCGTCTAAACCTGCTTCGGTTAATGCATCTAACAAATTAACAGGATTTCCCGCCAATAAAAGAACTTTATCTTTGTTTAATGCTCTAAAGGCTTTTACAAAAAGTAATGCGCTAGCATCGTAATCTTCTTCTGAGCTACAAATAATAACCACATCTGAATCTGAAGTCGCACTGCGTTCCGCAGCTTTTTCAACATTATTAAAACTTTGCTCTGCTAACACTTTAAAACCACTTACACCTATAAAATCATAAGAAAAAGCAGCTCTCGCTTTACGCATAGTTAAATTTCCAAAACTTGTTAATTCAACAATCGGCCTTTTTTTAGTGTCATCAACAATTTGTTCTGTTACTTTTCTAATCGCCTCAATTTCTAAAGAAGCTCGTCTTGGCCTTAAAACTTTAGGATTTTCAGCAGCCCCAGATGATAAAATTTCTGAAGATACCGTTTCCATGAGGTTAGGGTATTTATTAACGCCTACCATGGGCAATCGCCTTTGGCTTATTAGCTTTATTTTTTCTTGACGAATCTCGGCTATTTGTTTCTGGATAATTTCACTTTCAAACGCTTTATAAAAACCACCTTCTGCTTCAATCACTTTAAAAAGCGCTAAGGCCTTTTCGGCTATTTTGGTGCTTACTTCTTCAATATAATAAGACCCGTCAACAGGATTTGACACTTTTCCGAAATAAGATTCTTCTTTTAAAATAGTGGGGATATTACCCGCTATTCTACTTGAAAACTCTGATGGATTATTAAATTCCTTATCGTAAGCATCAATTAAAACACCATCAACATTCCCTAAAACGGCAGACATGGCTTCGGTAGTTGCTCGTAATAAATTGGTATGAGCATCAGTTATAGACTTGCTCCAAACAGATGTTTTTCCTGTTAAGATATGCTTGACTGGAACACCGTATTGTTTTCCCAAAACGTTTAATAAACTATTGAAGGCTCTAAACTTGCCAATTTCAACAAAATACTCCGAGCCAATAGCTAATTGAATATGTAAATTATTAAAAATGGTTTCAATATGAATATCTCTATCTAAACACTGTTCGATAACATAAACCAAAGAATTTAAAGTATACGCCACCTCCTGAACTTGATTAGAACCGGCATCTAAATAATTAGTACCCGACACTGTAATGGTCTTAAAGTTTGGGTATGATTTCCCTAATTTAACAATATTACATAAGGTATCAAATTGTGAAGCCTCAACACTGCCTTGAGTAACATATTGCGATATTAATTGTAAATCGAAATACCCTTTAAGATCTTTTGTGTCTTTTAGGTTTTGCTCAGCGAAATCAAAAAAATCTCTTGCAAAACTAGAGTCATTATTTTTTAAAATGAAGGATACAGCTACGTTATTTAAATCGATATGACTTAAAATCTTATCTACCGATACATGTTCTTCAATCGTAAAAAGAAGTCCGGTAATGCCTTCTTTGACGGCTTTTTGAGCTTTTTTATTAGCGCTTTCTGCAGACTCAACTATAATAGTTCTGTAGTTGATTAGTGCCTGTGAATTTTCACCTGTATTAGTAATATAATTTAGTTTATCTTCTGTGTTGTAAAAAGGTTGAATATTGATTTTGCTTAAGTTCTTCCAAACAAGCTTTTTATCAAAATCGGAACCTTTTAAATCAACATTAACTTTTTCCACCCATTGCTCCTTTGAAATAGGAGCAAATTCTGAAAAAAGTTTTTTATTATTAGTACTCATACTATATGTATTTTTTTCAACTATAAAATTAAATCATTACGCTATTAGTTCCAAAACGTTCAAAAATAGCTTTATCTAATTCTTCTCTGTGATTGGGATGTGCAACATCTCTTAATGCCTCTGCTCTTTGTTTTAAGGTTTTACCAAATAATTCTGCAATACCATATTCGGTCGCCACAAATCGAGCATGCGCTCGTGTAGTTACCACACCGGCACCAGGTTTTAATGCAGGAACAATTTTAGACACCCCTTTTAAAGTCGTTGATGTTATGGCAATTATTGGTTTTCCTCCTTTGGATAAGGCTGCTCCTCGCATAAAATCCATTTGACCACCAACACCAGAGAACATTCTTGTTCCTATGGAATCGGCACAAACTTGACCTGTAAAGTCAATTTCAATAGCAGAGTTAATCGCTGTTACTTTTGGATTCTGACGAATAATAGCTGTATCATTTACATAGGCAATATCTAACATTTCTATTTCCGGATTATCATCCATAAAATCATAAAGACGTCTTGTTCCCATAGCAAATCCAGAAATAATTTTATACGGATTTACTTTTTTCTGTGAACCGTTAACAATACCTTTCTCTACCAAATCTACAATTCCTTCTGAAAACATTTCGGTATGAACACCTAAATCTTTATGATTCGTTAAGTATGTTAACACCGCATTTGGAATTCCTCCAATACCCATTTGAAGCGTTGCACCATCTTCAATAATTCCTGCAATATTTTTTCCAATGGCCTGTTCTTGTTCTGTTGGTGCAACAAATTGCATTTCATGAATATCCTCATCAACTAAAACACAGGCGCTAAACTGATTTAAATGAACCAAGGCATCACCAAAGGTACGAGGCATTTTAGGATTGATTTGAGCAATTACTTTTTTACTATTTTCAATCGCTGAAATCACAATATCTACAGAAACACCTAAAGAACAAAAACCATGCTTATCTGGCGGAGATACGTTAACTAAAACCACATCTAACTCCATATATTTTTCACGGAACAAGCTTGGAATATCACTTAAAAAAATAGGAATATAATCAACAGTATTGCCTACCATTTTCCTTAAATTTCCACCAATAAAGAAAGCACTTGTATGAAAACTATCTCTAAGTTTTGAGTTTGCATATCCACATTCTCCCTCCGTATGTAAATGACAAATTTCAACCTTTTTAAGTTCTGGAGCACGAGCCACCATGGCTTTTATTAATGCTTGTGGTGTCGCAGAGCCTCCTTGAATTAATACTCTATTTCCTGATTTTATAAGTTTAACAGCTTCTGAGGCTGACATTATATTCGGAATTTTCATTTTAAAACATTTTAATTTATTCCTGGTTTTATTTCAATAATATTTAATTTCTATCCTAAAAAACTCAATATAATACCTGCTGCAATTGCAGACCCAATTACACCTGCAACATTTGGTGCCATAGCATGCATTAATAAGTAATTTTGGGGATCGGCTTTAAGACCTACGGCATGTACCACCCTTGCACTATCTGGAACAGCAGAAACACCAGCCGCTCCAATAAGCGGATTTAATTTGTCATCACCTTTAAGAAATAAGTTCATAAATTTTGCAAAAAGCAAACCTCCACAAGTTGCTATTACAAATGAGACAGCTCCTAAAGCAAATATCATCATAGAATCTTTAGTAATAAAAATATCTGCTTGTGTTGATGCCCCAACTGTAACTCCTAAAAGAATCGTAACAATATCAATTAATTTAGTACGAGCGGTATCTGCAAGTCTTTCAGTTCTTCCAGATTCTTTAAGTAAATTTCCAAAGAATAACATTCCTAATAACGGCAATGCACTAGGCGAAATAAAGGTTGTTAATAATAACGCCACTATAGGAAAGATCATTTTTTCTTTTTGAGATACCGCTCTTGGCGGTTTCATTCTAATTAAGCGCTCTTTTTTAGATGTTAATAATTTCATTAATGGCGGCTGAATGACCGGTACTAAAGCCATATATGAATAGGCCGCAATAGCTATTGGTCCAATTAAGTTTTTAACCGTTGTACCATCTGCCATTACATTAATACCATTCGCTAATTTTGATGAAAGGAATATCGCGGTTGGACCATCTGCTCCCCCAATAATACCAATTGCTCCTGCCTCCGGAAGGTTAAACCCTAAATAAAGTGCTCCTAAAAATGTAGCAAACACACCAATTTGTGCAGCTGCCCCAAGAAGCATTAGCTTTGGGTTAGCAATAAGTGAGGAGAAATCGGTCATAGCACCAATTCCTAAAAATATAAGGGGAGGATAAACGCCCTTTACAACACCAAAATATAAGTAATTTAAAACGGAACCTGTTTCATAAATTCCCGTTTGGTTTCCAGCTACAAATGGTATATTACCAATAATAACGCCTGCCCCTATAGGGATTAATAATAGTGGCTCATAATCAAATTTTATTCCAAGGTATATAAAAATGATTCCTATTAAAATCATTAACAAATTTCCAGATTGTGCATTTGCAAAACCCGTGTATTGGTAAAATTGTTTTATTCCATCAAAAGCTTCCAAAACAAAACTTTTTTCAACAGTCGTATCGCCGTCGTAAACCGTTGCAGAAACCTCCTTGTTTTCAGAACTCGTATTAAATCCTAAGACTGGTCTTATAAAAACGAGTAGTGATAGAACTCCAAATATTAATATTATTTTCTTCATTTTTTTCTATATAGATCAATTTAGAAGTATTCTATCTCAGAAAAAGACTTTCTTATTACTTAAATTGATATTAACTAATTTTATTCGAATTCTATCATAATTTCACCTTGTAAAACCTGCTGTCCTGCTGTAACATATATAGCCGTAACCACTCCAGATTTTTCTGCAACAATGCTATTTTCCATTTTCATAGCTTCAAGAACTAGTAATAAGTCATTCTCTTTAATAGTATCTCCTACCTTTACATTAAGAGACAATACAACACCTGGAATTGGTGCTGTAACTTTTGCTTTTCCAGAAGAACTTGGGTTTACCTTCACTGGTTCTACGGCTGCCGCTATAGACGGTTTACGAATAAGCGTTGGTGTTTTTCGTGTTGATATTTCCTCTTTCATTTTAACGGAATAACTTGTTCCGTTAACCTCGAGGTCTATAGCATTATTTTCTTGCGAAACAATTTTGACACTATAATTATTATGGTTTATTCTAAATGTGAAATTTTTCATGGTTTTGTCTTTCGTTAGGTTTCTTAAAAAATCTAAGATCTTCTATTGTAGGCTCCGTATATTTTTGAACTCCAAGGAGAATATAATTTTCGAGCTTGCTTGATAGTTAATATGGCATTTTCTTTATCATGTTTTACATCAAGATACATATAGATAGCCGCCGAGATTGCTGCTGCGACTTCTCCTGTAAATTCTTCGTTTACTTTTGATGAAATCCCATTACCCTTTTTATCTCTTCCCTTTGTGATTATTTTATAGACATATAACATGAACGGTAACCCAAACTTAAAAAACACGGTTAACAATAGCAGTCCACTAAAAACGATTATTAGACCTGTAACCAGGATAACGTATCCTTCACTTAATTTATCTGTATATAATAGTATATGTGTCATTATAGTGGAATATTTGAGTGCTTTTTAGGTGGATTTACTTCTTTCTTATTTGCTAATAATTCTAAAGCTCTAATAATTCTAAACCTCGTATTTCTTGGTTCAATAACATCATCAATAAAACCGTATTTTGCAGCCACATATGGATTTGCAAACTTGGTGGTATACTCATGCTCTTTTTCTTCAATGTAGTGCAGTTTTTCGTCGGCATCTTCAATCTTTCGAATATTAGAACCTTCTAAAACCTCAACAGCACCTTTGGCACCCATTACAGCAATTTCTGCAGTAGGCCAGGCATAATTTAAGTCACCCCTTAGCTGTTTACAACTCATTACATCATGAGCACCTCCATAAGATTTACGAAGCGTGATAGTAACTTTAGGAACCGTTGCTTCTCCATAAGCAAATAATAATTTAGCACCGTGTAAAATGATACCTCCATATTCCTGTCCTGTTCCTGGTAAGAATCCTGGCACATCAACAAGTGTAACAATAGGAATATTGAAAGCATCACAAAAACGTACAAATCTTGCTGCCTTTCTTGATGATTCACAATCTAAAACACCAGCGTAGAATTTAGGTTGATTGGCTACAATCCCAACAGAACGACCATTAAAACGAGCAAAACCAACCACAATATTACGAGCGTAGTTTCTGTGCACTTCTAAAAACTCACTATTATCTACAATGGTTGAAATAACATCGACCATGTCATAAGCTTGGTTCGCATTTTCTGGAATGATTGTGTTCAATATATCATCTAATCTATCAATAGGATCGGATGTTGTTATTGATGGTGGGTCTTCAAGATTATTTGAAGGCAAATAGCTCAATAGCTTTCTGATTATTAATAGGTTTTCTTCATCATCATCTGCCAAAAAATGAGATACTCCAGATTTTGTAGAATGAATTGTAGCCCCACCTAACTGCTCTGCAGTCACAACTTCACCTGTTACAGATTGAACAACTTTTGGGCCCGTTACAAACATATAACTGGTTTGATCTGTCATAATTGTAAAATCTGTCAAGGCTGGAGAATATACTGCACCGCCTGCACATGGTCCTAAAATGGATGATATTTGAGGAATAACACCTGATGCCATGATATTTCTTTGGAAAATTTCGGCATAACCAGCAAGCGATCTTACACCTTCTTGAATACGTGCTCCTCCACTATCATTAAGGCCTATTACTGGAACGCCAATTTTCATAGCCATATCCATAACCTTACAAATTTTCAAGGCATACGTTTCAGAAAGCGATCCTCCAAAAACGGTAAAATCTTGAGCAAAAATATAGACGATTCTGCCATCGATGGTTCCGTGTCCCGTTACAACACCGTCTGATAAATATATTTCTTTATCTAATCCAAAAGACTTTGTTCTGTGAGTTACGAACATGTCAAACTCTTCAAAACTGTCATCATCTAGGAGAATATCTATTCTTTCACGAGCCGTAAATTTTCCTTTTGCATGTTGAGAATCGATTCGTTTTTCACCGCCTCCTAACCTTGCTTTAGCTCTTTTTTCAATGAGTTCGTTAATTTTATCCTGATTTGCCATATGTATCTATTTTTACTTATCTGTTCTAATAATTCAAGTTATTCAGGTTTTGAACATAGTTCTGTAAGAACTCCTAATGTCGATTTTGGATGTAAAAACCCAATATCTAACCCTTCGGCACCTCGTCTAGATTCCTTATCAATTAGGGTGACGCCTCTTTCTTCTGCTATTTTTAACGCTTTTGTAGCATTTTCTACAGCAAAAGCTATATGGTGGATTCCTTGTCCTTTTTTAGCAATAAACTTGCCAATAGGGCCCTCTGGCGAGGTGCTCTCTAATAATTCAATTTTCGTATTGCCCACTAAAAAAAAGGCTGTTTTTACTTTCTGATCCGCAACCTCCTCTACAGAATAACATGTCATTCCTAAAACATCTTCATAATACTTTATTGATTCTTCCAAATTTTCAACAGCAATACCCAAATGTTCGATATGAGAAATATTCATAACTGATAAGTTTTATTATTTTTGTCTTATTTATCCAACAAAATTAGAGTAGGGCTGTATTCTAATTCATGACAGAAATCATTTTCTTTTGAAAATTTAATTTAGTTATTAACTATAACGTGATAGTTTTTTAGGCTTTAGGTCTTATCGAATAATCTTATATTTGAAATATGCTTAAAACCAAATCATTTTTAGAGATTAATAAAATTCCCATCCTAATTTCATTGGTAAGTCTGATGTTTTACGTATCATTTGCATATCAATTAGAAAGAACAGATTATCTAAAACTTTTAATGCTCTATGCAGCTTTATTCTTTTTGTTTTTTAAACTCGTACATCTTTTAAAAAATCAAATTGGCTTTTTAATGTGTTTGGCTTTTATTTTTAGAGCCGCTTTTATTTTTGCTATTCCAAATCTTTCTCAAGATTTTTATAGATTTATTTGGGATGGAAGAATGATTCTCGAAGGTTTTAATCCATATTTACATACACCAGAATCTTTTATTTTAGATGTTAATTATCCTGTAAAACAAGCCATTGAATTATATAATGGCATGGGAATATTAAATGGGAGTCACTTTACTAATTACCCTCCTTTAAATCAATTATGCTTTGTTTTTGCAGGCATATTTGCCGGTAAAAGTATTTTTGGTTCTGCCATTGTAATGCGAATAATAATCATTTCTGCAGACTTTGGAACACTTTATTTTGGGAAGAAACTACTAAAAAAACTACATATACCTGTCTACAATATTTTTTGGTATATCCTTAATCCTTTTATCATTATTGAACTTACAGGAAACCTTCATTTTGAAAGTGTTATGATTTTCTTTTTAGTATGGAGTTTATACTTATTACATAAAGAAAAATGGCAATTATCGGCCGTTATTTTTGCTTGTTCAATTTCCATTAAGCTCATTCCCCTCATATTTTTACCACTTTTATTTCAGAAATTAAACTGGAAAAAGAGTTTAGGTTTTTATATCATCGTTGGAATTGTAAGCATGCTTACTTTTACTCCATTTATTAATACCGAATTCACCTACAATTATGTTGAAACAGTAGCGTTATGGTTTCAACGCTTTGAGTTTAATGCCAGTATTTACTATATTGCCAGAGAAGCAGGTTATTTGTTTAGAGGCTATAATGAAATTGGCTTTATTGGAAAAGTAATTCCTATAGTCGTAATTGTATTTGTTCTTCTCATATCTTTTTTAAGAAAAAATAAAACAACCATTGAACTAATAACCAGTATGTTATTTGTATTATCCTTTTATTACTTTACAGCAACTACAGTGCACCCATGGTATATCGCTACACTACTAATTTTAAGCGTTTTTACTAAATATAAATTTCCGATGATTTGGACTTTAGCAGTGATATTAAGCTATTTAGCTTATACTAATTCAGATAATACTGAAAACCTTTGGGTAATAACCTTAGAATATACTATTATTTATAGTGTTTTTATCTGGGAAGTGTTTATAAAAAAGGTCTCCAAAATGGTGGCCTAATATACTTTATAGTTTTTCAAGTTTTTAATGGTGCTAATAATATCTTCATCTTCATATCCATCAGAATCCTTTGTTACTATAGTTTCAGTTGTATAAGTAATTTTGAATTTTACACCAATGACATTGTCTGAATTCAAATCAAACTCTTTCGAAACTACTTCACTAATTTTATGAAACGTTAAAGTATACTCAGAATCTTCATCTATATTTTTAGCTATAAAGTTATAACCATAGTCTTAATGTCCATCAAAAATAGCTACTACAGTTATCTTATCTTGATTAAGAATACAAAGTTCATCAGATTTTAAATTTGTGAACGAAAAAAGAGGCGTCACTAAAAAAGCTATTATTGCTAAATATATTTTCCCCATTGCATTTATAATTTATTTTACACTAACAAAACAACGAATTACTTTTATATAAAAGTATACAATAGATTGATTGTGAAAAAGTTAAATCACGTTGCTTTTAAATTTCAGAAATTTGACAACTCAAATCTAAAATTAATTTTACGTGTAGTAATGACCTTAGTCTTATTATTACTTTGAATATCTTAAATCGGCTTTAAATTCTCTACTCTGTAAATCACCTCATCCTCATTAGAGGATTCAATTTCAATAAAAACCACCTTAAAAGATTTACCTATTAAGCTTTTATCGTTATTTAAGTCGTATTGTTTTAAAGCTCTGGGATGAACTTCATCAAATATCATTTCTTCTCCACTTTCAAACAAAAAGGTATAAAATCCATTTTTGTAGGATGTAAAAATAGCTTCTGACATATCTAAAATATTAATCTAAATCGTCCATTTCTTCAGTTGGCTCTTCTCCTGTAAGATCTGGGTCTTGAACAGCTTCTGGATCATCATCTTCAAAATCCTCATAATCATCCTCATCATAATTCTCCATAGTCTTCACTAATTTAGTACTTACTTTAATGAGGTATTTTGTATCGTCAGTATTTACCTCAACGGCTTCTACCAATTCGTTCTTTGCATTTTTAAAGGATATGATATCATCTTCATCATAACCATCAGGATACTTTTCTACTAAAAGCCCTAAAATTTCTGGGGTTAGTTTTTTAAAGTCAACTATGACTCTTTTTCGGTTGTCTTTTTTGTTCATAATTACATATCTAATAGGTAGGCAAAAATAAGCGGCGCAACTATGGTCGCATCACTTTCTATAATAAATTTTGGTGTGTTAATATCTAATTTACCCCAAGTTATTTTCTCATTTGGAACGGCTCCTGAATAAGATCCATAACTTGTTGTTGAATCACTTATTTGACAAAAATAACTCCAAAAAGGGGTGTCTGTACGTTCCATGTCTTGGTAAAGCATAGGTACAACACATATTGGGAAATCTCCAGCTATTCCGCCTCCTATTTGAAAAAATCCAATGCCATTTTTTGAATTGTCGGTATACCAATCTGCTAAAAAGGTCATATATTCAATACCAGATTTCATGGTACTCGCTTTAAGCTCCCCCTTAAGAACATAGCTTGCAAAAATATTTCCCATGGTACTATCTTCCCATCCAGGGACAATAATTGGTAAATTTTTCTCTGCTGCAGCATACATCCAAGAATCTTTTAAATCGATTTCATAATATTCTTCAAGAACCCCAGACAAGAGCATTTTATACATATACTCATGAGGCAAATAACGCTCCCCTTTATCGTCAGCATCTTTCCATATTTTATGAATATGTTGTTGTAATCGTCTAAAAGCTTCTTCTTCGGGGATACAAGTATCAGTAACTCTGTTTAATCCTTTTTCTAACAAATCCCACTCTTCTTGCGGGGTTAAATCGCGATAATTAGGAACGCGTTTATAGTGCGAATGCGCTACTAAATTCATAATATCTTCTTCAAGATTAGCACCTGTACAAGATATAATTTGAACTTTATCCTGTCGAATCATTTCGGCAAAAATCTTACCAATTTCGGCCGTACTCATTGCTCCTGCTAATGACACCAACATTTTAGAACCTTGTTTTAACTGAGCTTCATAAGCTTTCGCTGCATCAACAACAGTAGCTGCATTAAAATGCAAATAGTACTTTTCAATAAAATCAGAAATAGCCCCTTTAGTATTCATATCTATATTCAAATTTAAAAAAATATACAGAAACTCCTGCAAACTCTTTATTATTGTTCATTATATCCTAAAATTTTAAGTAAATCTTCACTCTTTTGTTGTTCACTAAATACGCGGTGAACAAGGTTTCCGGCTTCATCTTTATCAATTAATATGTGCTTTGGTGATGGAATTAAACAATGTTGCAATCCTCCAAAACCACCAATAGTTTCTTGATACGCTCCCGTATTAAAAAATCCAATATACAACGGTTTTTCCTTATTATACTTTGGAAGATAAATCGCATTCATATGTTGCTCACTATTATAATAATCATCACTATCGCAAGTTAATCCGCCCAAGAGAACACGTTCATAGCTATCGTTCCATCGATTAATAGGCAACATGATAAAGCGTTTATTAATAGCCCAGGTATCTGGTAATGTTGTAATGAAGGATGAGTTAATCATATTCCATTTCTCGCGGTCGTTTTGCTGTTTTTGATACAGTACTTCATAAATGGCGCCTCCACTTTCGCCTACCGTAAAACTTCCAAATTCCGTAAAAATATTGGGCACTTTTACTTCTTCTTCATCACAAACAAGTTTTATTTGATTAAGTATTTCATCTACCATGTACTCATAATCAAAATCAAACGCTAATGAATTTTTTATTGGAAAACCACCACCAATATTTAAACTATCTAATGATGGACAAATCCTTTTTAAACTGGTATATACTTTTAAACATTTTGACAATTCGTTCCAGTAATAAGCATTATCTCGTATACCTGTATTGATAAAAAAGTGAAGCATTTTTAACTTTACTTTTTTATTGTCTTTTACTTGATTTCTATAAAAAGGTACAATGTTTTTATATCCTATACCAAGTCTTGACGTATAAAACTCAAACTTAGGTTCTTCTTCTGAAGCGATTCTAATACCAATGTTGAATTTACCATCTATTTCTTCAGATAATAAATCAATTTCTTCGTAATTATCAATAATGGGAATACAGTTTTTATGACCGGTATTAATTAAGCGCGCTATGTTAGAGACATACTGCGCTCTTTTAAAACCATTACTTATAACATAGGTATCATTGGTAATTTTACCTTCTTTTTTTAAATTCTCAACAATATCAATGTCAAATGCCGAAGAGGTTTCAATATGTATATCATTCTTTAAGGCTTCATTTAAAACATGCTTAAAGTGAGAGCTCTTGGTACAATAGCAATAATTGTACTTCCCCTTATATTTGTTGTTTTTAATAGCTTTATCAAACCAATTTTTAGCTCTGCTTATGTTGTTTGATATTTGAGGCAGATACGTAAACTTTAATGGAGATCCGTAGGTTTCAACCAATTCCATTAAATCTATGTCGTGAAATTTAAGGTTTTTTTCTTCTAACTTAAATTCTTCTTGAGGAAAATCAAAAGTTTGGCTAATAAGATCAATGTATTTCGTATTCATTATTTTATTTAAAGTATAAATTTCTCAAAAATATTTTGATTATAAGGTATTAATTCAATAATTAATAAGGAAATCAAATTTGTTTTTGTGCACATGTTGTAGGTGCAAAACCATAGTTATGTTGGCTTGACATAATTGAATACGTGGAAGTTAGCTTTAAAATTCGGTTGCTTAATCTAAAAGCTGCTTTAGAACACGACTTCCCAATGTTCTTAAGCCCAAACATAGAAACATATTTCAAAATTGTTCAGCTAAATGCATTACAAATGAAATATAAAAAATTGAATTTTGAACCTTTTTTTTATTTTTTTTAAAAAAATATAAAGGATTAAATTACAGCATTTTAAGTGTATTTAATTCTTGTTCTGTAAGATGTTTCCAATGACCTCTTGGAATATCTTTTTTTGTAAGATGACCAATGGCTACACAATCAAGGTTTTCAATTTCATATTTTAAATAATCAAATATTGATCTGATAATGGTATTACCAGTATTCTTAATTTTTAGTCCTATTTCTTTTTTTGAAGCACCGTCTATATAACTTATTTCTTCAACCGAAATTAATTTACCTTCAATTTTAATACCTTCTTGAACTTTCTTTAAGTCTTCCAACTTTAAGTTTTTATTCAATTCTATATGAAACAAGCGTGATACGCCATTCTTAGAATTTGTAAACTTAGCAGCGATAACTTCGTCATTAGTAAATAACAACAAGCCTTTTGAATTTCTACCTAACCTTCCTATTGGTTTAATACGCGATGATGTCGCATTTGCAACCAAATCCATAACAGTTCTCCCTTTACCTTCACTTGTAGTAGTAGCAAACCCTTTAGGTTTATTTAATAAAACATAGGCTTTTTTCTCAGGGTTTATTCTGGCGCCATCATAACGCACCTCGTCATCAATCTTAACTTTATAACCCATCTCTGTAATGATTTTTCCGTTTACAGAAACTAATCCCGTTGCTATATGTGTATCCGCTTCTCTCCTAGAACATACACCAGAATTAGCGATATACTTGTTAAGTCTAATTTCATCTGGATTGGATGTTTTAGCTGATTGTGATTTATTGTTTCCTGAAGATTTAGTTGTTGCCGCTTTTGACCTTACAGGAGCATTACCTCTTGCATAACTTTTTGAGCGACTATTATTAGATCCTCTTCCTGAAACTTTTTCTTTTCCTTTACCACCTTGATGTCTACTCATTTCTATTTATTTTGTGCAAAGATACTTTATAAATTACGATTTATTGATTTTCAAATTCTATTTACTAATTACTTAGGTGAAAAATATTAAAAGAGTCTGTTTAACACCACATCTACATCAATTAAAAGAATACAAAAGACACCAAATACAATAATGAATTTTAAAATATTATGAAGAATTAAATAGTGAATTTTTGTTTTAGATTTCCATAGAAGCACTAAGAAAATAACTAACAAAATAATGCTTAAATAAAAGTAGATATACATATAACCTACTTCAAATCGATACAATAACAGGAACGTTGGAATTAAGGTTAACACCGATAAAACAGTTAGCATAAACTTAGACACTTGTTCTCCGTAAACAATAGGAATGGTATGATAATTTAGTGCTAAATCTCCTTTTATATTTTCTAAATCCTTAGTTAACTCGCGCATTGATATAATTAAAAACAAAAATGTAGCATGAACAAAAATGACAGTTTCAAAATTTTTATAATAGATAAAGACAGCAAAAAATGGTGTAATTGTTAAAATAGCAGACGTTAAATTTCCAATAAACGGCAGTCTTTTTAATTTGTGTGAATAAAACCAAATACCAAAAATATAAATAGCAAAAAACAACACCGCTCTAAAAGACACATAACTAGCAAAAATGACTGCAATAAAATTTAAAACAAAATAAAAAGATAACTTGGTGTTTTGGTTTACCAATCTATCTAATTTAGATTTTATAGGCTTATTGATTAAATCTTTTTCAGAATCATAAAAATTATTGATAATATAACCAGCAGCAATGGTGACTGCAGATGCTACAACAAGAACAAATAAATTAGGATCAAATAGAACTTGTCTTAATGGTTTATTATGTGCTAATATATATATGGACGTAAGATACTGGGCTAAAACAATAATTAAAATATTGTAGCCTCTTACTACAGAAAACATGCTAAAAAATTTAATTAGAATATGTTTCTGCCTTCTAGTTAACATAAAAAAAAATTAAAAGACTCTTGTGAAAGAATTTATGTAATCGTAAAATTAGAAATTATAAACCACTTCTAATTTATAGCCTTTAAGTGATCTTTTAGCGCTTTCAAAATCTTCTGTAAAACCAAGAATATAGCCCCCACCACCTGAGCCACAAAGTTTCAAGTAGTATTTGTTGGTTTTAATACCATTCTTCCAAAGTTCATGAAACTCCTGAGGAATCATAGGTTTAAAATGATTTAAAACAACTTTTGATAATTGTTTGGTGTTTTTAAATAGTGATTTAATGTCTCCCTTTAAAAAATCATCAACGCAAGCATCTGTGTGCTTTGTAAACTGATTTTTAATCATATTACGAAACCCTTCCTGCTTCATCTTTTCCATGAAAATGCTAACCATTGGAGCAGTTTCTCCAATAATACCACTATCAATTAAAAACACAGCACCTTTACCATCTCTAGATTGGGAAGGAATTCCTGTAGCTTCAATATTATCTTTTGAATTAATTAAAATTGGAATACTTAAATAACTATTTAAAGGATCTAAACCAGAAGATTTACCATGAAAAAATGATTCCATTTCAGAAAAAATAGATTTAAGCTTTAAGAGCTTTTCTCTTGTTAAATTTTCTAAAACAGTTATTTTATCAAAGGCATATTTGTCATAAATAGCAGCTACCAAAGCACCACTACTACCTACTCCATAACCTTGAGGAATGGAAGAATCAAAATACATACCTTGATGAACATCGTTTTGAAGTAACTTAATATCAAATGATACTAATTCTGAATTAATACCGTCTAAATATGTTACAAATCGTTTTAAACTTTGGTTTGATTTTATAGCACTTTCTGAAGGATTATTACCTTTTTTTAAAGCACCATTATAAAAATTATAAGGTATAGATAAACCTTTAGAATCTTTAATGATTCCATATTCTCCGAAGAGTAAGATTTTAGAATAAAAAAGTGGTCCTTTCATTAAATTTTCTATTTGGCTTTATAAAGTTACAACTGTTTCGCTCCAAAACCAATTATGTCGCAAATATAATGCCCATTTTGACAATATGCAACTAATTCATTCTTAATGAATTCTAAAATTTTTAAAGCATCTTTTTTAGGATATAGCACATGAACATTGGCGCCCGCATCTAAGGTAAAACTAACAGGTAACCCTGTATTTTGTCTGAACATCCATATTTTATTAATAATCTCTAAGGTATTTGGTTTCATCAAAATGAAATAAGGCAAGCTTGTCATCATCATAGCGTGAAGCGTTAAAGCCTCACTTTCAATAATTTCAATAAACTCTTCGATATCTCCAGATTTAAATATAGCAATTAATTTAGATAAATTTTTATTCGCCTGAATAAAACGCTGTTCTGCAAATGGGTGATTATGCATCAAGTTATGCCCAACAGTACTACTTACTTGCTTTTCACCTTTATCAACTAACAAGATAGTGTCTTGATAGTTTTTAAAATTTTGATGCACCTCATATGGATATTTTGTTCCGTAAAGATCACTACTCCCTTCAATTTCGGTATGTTGACCCCAAACAATTAAATCCCCTTCAATACTTCTACATGCACTTCCTGACCCTAAACGCGCTAAAAACGATGCTTTTTTATTTAAATAATCCTCATAAGATTTAAAAAACCCTCCGTCTGAATTAGGAGTGACAGTATTACTTAATTGTTTTTCAATATTCATTAAACACATCGCTAAAGCGCTCATACCACTAGCAGACGATGCAATTCCTGAACTATGCGGAAATGTGTTTGACGTTTCAATTTTAAAATGATAATCTTTTAAAAAAGGTAAATAGACTTCAATACGCTTGAAAAAAGTTTCAATTTTTGGTTTGAAATCATCCTTTTTATCACCATCAAGAAATACATCAAATGAAAAATTATCCTGATTCTTTTTCTTAGAGAAACTAAGCGATGTTGTTGTTTTACAGTTGTCTAGTGTAAAACTAATAGAAGGGTTTTGAGGTATTTGATTGTCCTTTTTTCCCCAATATTTTACCAAAGCAATATTACTCGGCGAGGACCATGTAAATTGTCCTTTTTCGATAGATTCGGAATATGCTTTTGGAATAAAATCTTGTTCTGTCATAGCTACTAATCTGAGCACAAAGATAATAACTTTACCATAGTTTTATAATTTCTTGTGGTTGCGGTTACTTTTAATTTTCTTTCAAAAAAATTATTGTTACATTTTGCTTTTCCGTAACCCCTGGCACAATAAAAATAAACGCATTCATTGGTGATGTAAATTTCTTCATTATGATATTCAACAACTTTAAGGACTTCAACTAAATCTTTATCTGGTTTATTATGTAGTAATGTGAAATAGCTTTGCTCTGTTTTTTTATCTGAAAATGGACCTTTACTTATAATAGCTTCAAGTTGTTTACACGTCTTTACCAACACAGATACCTCAAAACCAAAATAAGAAAATAGCTTGTCCTTTATTAATCCCTCTAGTTGATTCTGATTCGTTTTTACGGTTTGAAACATCACATTCCCACTTTGAATATAGGTTTTTACATTTTGTAGACCAAGTTCTTGCATTGCCAAAGTTAATGCTGCCATGGGCACTTTTTTTTGCCCACTAACATTAATTCCTCTGAGTAATGCAATATAGGTTATCATTTTATTTTGAAATATGTTTCGCTACTATAAAGCCACTAGTCCACGCATTTTGAAAATTAAATCCCCCAGTTACGGCATCAATATTTAGGACTTCACCAGCAAAATAAAGGTTTTTAAACAGCTTACTTTGAAAGGTTTTAAAATTCACTTCTTTTAAATCAACACCGCCGGCCGTAACAAACTCTTCCTTAAAGGTACTCTTTCCGTCAACATAAAAAGTAGCTTTTGTTAATTGATTTACTAAGGCCTCCAATTGCATTTTATTCATATCTGCCCAGCGTGTTTCTATATTTATTTGAGAGGCTAAAACCAATTGTTGCCAAAGTCGTTTAGGCAAATCAAATTGCGATAATTTAAACACGGTTTTTTTTGCCAATTCCTGTTTTAAAATTTTCAAACTATCCAAACAATCCTCAAATGTTTTTCTAATAAAATTAATTTCTATTTGAAATTTATAATTGCGTTTGGCCAATTCCAAAGCACCAAAAGCTGATAATTTTAGGATAGCTGGTGCGCTCATTCCCCAATGCGTGATTAACAAAGGTCCTTCGGAATATAAATCGGAGTCCTCAACATGCACCTCAACATTGGAAGCCACAACACCTGGAATACTATTTATTCGCTCATCTTTAATATTGAATGTAAATAGTGATGGAACAGGCTGCGACATGGTATGTCCTAATTTTTCTAAAAGCTTCCAAATTTTAGTATTACTTCCTGTGGCGATGACTAATTTCTCAGTACTGACGTTGCCTTTTGATGTTTCAATCTCCCAAAATTCATTTTCATTGTTAAAAGATAATACGGAATGATTATAATATATTTCAACCTTATGTGTTTTAGCTTCTTGAAGAAAACAATCAATAATGGTTTGAGACGAATTCGAAACTGGAAACATGCGTCCGTCTTCTTCAATTTTTAGCTCTACTCCTCGTTTTTCAAACCATTCTATCGTATCGCCCGTCATAAATTGATGAAAAGGCCCTAACAATTCCTTTTCACCGCGCGGATAATTCAATACCAATTCCTGCGGAATAAATTCTGCATGTGTTACATTACAGCGTCCGCCACCAGAAACCTTCACTTTCCCTAAGCCTTCCGTTCCACGCTCTAAAATAGCAATGTTTAATGTTGGGTTTTGTTCGGCAATATTAATCGCTGCAAAAAAACCAGCCGCACCACCGCCCACGACAATAATATCTTTTTTCATGTGTTTATTTTATTGTTTCTCAATGGTCACATGTTGTTCGCTATTAATCATTTCTTCGAGCGATATGATTAATAGTATACTTGATTCATAGTCTATCAGGAACATCTGAGATGATACCATCTACACCAAAATCATTCATCCGGTTAATAGTTTCATCATCATTAACAGTCCATGTATTAACTTTAAACCCTTTAGATATGGCTCGCTTTACATTCTCTCTTGTTAGTAATGCAAAATTTGGATGAATAGCAACTGCTTTTATAGTTTCGGCAAATTCCAATGCATCAAAGACACTGGCTTTTGTTAGGACTGCTAAAGGAATCTTTTTATTGAGTTTACATATATCTTCTAGTTCATGGTGCTGGAAACTGGACACAATAAAATCGCCATATTTCCAACCTTTTTGGTTGATATATCTTTCAATAACTTCAACTGTTTTAGCTGCTGTATCCCTCCCTTTTAATTCTATATTTAACAAACAAGTCTTATTTATGACATCCAAAACCTCTTCTAAAGTTGGAATTTTATAATGACCATCAACCTGCAATTCTTTCAACTCAGAAAGTATTTTTTTAGCAACTTCTCCAGTTCCATTCGTCATTCTGTCTAAGGTAAAATCGTGAAATACCACTAATTCTCCTGAAGCGCATACGTGCACATCTATTTCAATCCCATCCACCCCTAAATCTAATGCTTTTTGAATAGATTCAATCGTATTTTCTGCCACATAAGCTTTGGCGCCTCTATGTCCAATTTTTAAACATCTTTCAACCATTATACTACATTTATCTTAAAATCCCTGTAAATTTAGCATTAAAAATTCTGTTTTATGGTTAAGCAATTTATCTTATTACTTTTTACATCTCTTATATCTTGTAATTCTGGAAATTTAAAAATCATTGCCGACTTACCTGAAATTCTTAAAGAAGCTTCCGGAAATGAAATAACCACAATATCTGACTTAATTTGGGTGATAAATGATAGTGGTAATTCACCAAAACTGTACGGTATAAATGAAAAAGGATTGATTTTAAAGGAATTGAAAATTAAGGCTAAAAATAATGACTGGGAAGATATAACTTCAGATAAAGAAGGTAATCTTTATATTGGTGATTTCGGAAATAATAATAACAAAAGAAAAAACTTAGCTGTTTTAAAAGTTACAAAAAATTCCATGAATACTTCAGATGAAATTGACGTTGAACGTATTTCGTTTAAATATCCAAACCAACAAAAATTTCCACCAAAAAAGGAGGGTATGTATTTTGATTGCGAAGCATTTTTCCATTATCGCGATAGCTTATTTCTATTTACAAAAAGTCATGTAAAAAACGATTTTGGAAAAACAAACCTATATAAAATACCTGCTAAACAGGGTAATTATGTGGCTGAATTCGTTTCTAGTTTTAATACGTGCTTTGAAATAGATTGTTGGATTACGGCGGCAGACATTAGTAACGATGGTAAAATTATAGCATTACTAACTCCAAAATCAGTATGGGTATTCTCTAATTTTAAGGATACTAATTTTTTTAATGGCTCTATAATAGAAATACCTTTAAATCATACTTCTCAAAAAGAAGGTCTTTGTTTTAAAAATAATACGACGCTGTATATTACAGATGAAAAAGCGTATGGTAGTGATGGCTTTTTGTATGAATTTAATCTAATTATCTAATTGTTAAGTGTTATCTCCCAGCTACCAGGTTCATTTATTACAACATCAAAAGTTACTTCAAAACTAGAAGTGCCTAGTTTAGTAGACGTATAATACAATAATCTACATGAAAAAGGAAATTCTACATTTTCATATCCTCTAATACTACCACCAACAACCTCAACACCATTGTTAACCAAAATATTTAGATTCCTAACAGAATTACGTGCACCATTCTTTAAAAAATTAATCATAACTTTATTACCAGAATCAACTTTTCTTACCGTATATCTATCTAAATTCGTTGTCTGTTTTACTTCATATGGAGGTAAATCTGGAGAAAATACATTTTTAATCCAAACACCCTCTCTAACCAATTTATATTTGCCATTTTTCAAGGTATACATAGCACCCTTACCATTCATCATCCCTTGTTTAAACTCACCTCGATACATAAACCTTTTATTCGAAAAGGTAAAATTACCCTTACCCTCAGCAAGCCCATTTTTACACTCACCTTTGTATTCTCCTGACATTTCTTCACTAATAACTTTACAATTATTCTGACTGAAGATATTTGTATTAAAAGAAAGAAATAGAAATGAAATGAAGAACGTAATTAAAATTTTCATTTGTAATGATATTTAAAAATTAAAGCCCATTTTGAGAGCGATACGTATTTCATCTAAATTTTAAAATACGAATAAGTTAAAGATAATCATTTCTGATAAACTTGCAAAAGTTCCGCCGCCAATATAAGTATTCCATTTTTTTGATGCAGCATAATATGACCAAACACGTCCGTAATCAAAACCATCATAGAAACCAATATCAAGTGGTAATAAACTTGTTTTCCCCTTTCGTAAATTGAAACGCAAGTCAGTACTTAGTACAAAGGCATTTTTGAAATGTAACAGAAGCCACCTTAATTTCGTTGCTTGCTAAAATAGGACTAAATGAATCTTGTAAAATGATTCGAATTTCATCCTTGTAGGTTTCAAGAAGGCTAGCATCAGAAAACCCTTCTCTTAGAACTGGGATATCAAATGCTATCTTTAATATGTGTTATGCTTTGCAAGCAGTAAATTTATCGCTATGATCAACCAGTTTCTCATATTCTTCAAATAATTTATAAAACTTATTAAAAAAAAAAAAAAAGGAATCTCCATATGTTGATAATTAGACGAATTACGATGCATTTTATTACAATAAAGTAAGTTTTATTACTTATTTATTCGACGCATAAGTCCCTCTTGAGCCACTGAAGCTATAAGTTTACCATCTCTTGAGAAAATGTTACCCCTTGCAAAGCCTCTAGCACCTGAGGCATTTGGGGATTCCATTGAATATAATAACCAATCATTAAAATCAAAGTCTCTAAAATACCACATTGAATGATCTAAACTAGCGGTTTGTGTATTTCCCCAATGGGCAACACTGGCATGCGGATTTAGTGCAGAAATAAGAATATTGTAATCTGAAACGTAAGTTAAAATCTGCTGCTTCGTCGCTAAATCTAAATTTTTTACATCTCCCTTTAATTTAAACCATACGTCATTAAAAGGAGGTAAATCCTTTCTATTCAATGGATTGACAATCACAGTTGGTTTAAACTCCACTGGGCGTTCAATTAAAAAAAATGCTTTTAAACTTTTTGGTAAATAGTCTTCATATTTATTCAAAATATCAGTCCAACTCAATAAATCTTCTGGCTGATTTAGATTAGACTTCATGTCAATTTGATGGTTGTAGCCTTCTTCTTTTTTATGGAAGGACGCCGAGAGAATAAAAATAATTTTATCGTTTTGCTGCGCTGTAACTCTTCTTACAGAAAAACTTCCACCATCTCTTACTAAACTCACATTAAATGCGATAGGTAAATTTAGTTGGCCTGTTTCTAAAAAGTAAGCGTGCATTGAATGCAAAATTCGTTGATTCGTAATAGTTCTAGATGCAGCATTTATGGCTTGAGCCAAAACCTGACCACCAAAAACATATTGACTACCAACAGTTTTACTAAAGCCAATAAACCTGGTCTCAGATTCTTTTTCTAATATTAAAAGGTCTAGTAGGTCTTTTACAGAAGTCATTTATATATGGAATTAAAAATTAATTTGTTTGTATAAATGTAATAAAAACCATGCTATTAAGATTGTTGTTTAATGAACGGATAAAACCTACACATATAAAAAGTGACTCTTAAAGAGGTGTTTTTCTATTTCATAAGGCTAATGGCGAATCCACCTCCTTCAGCCATTTTGATACTCAAGGTCGTATTTTTGGTTATTATCCTTTCTTCTATAGTAATATCTAAAGGATTATTATTCCAATGAGCGTTTTCTCCATCTTTATAAATTCTAGCCATATATTCCTGACCATCATCAAGAAAATCAAATGTAATCTCAACTGTTCTTGAGTTCTCATCAGTGATACCGCCAACAAACCAATTTCCTATTTCTCTTTCTTTTCTGGCAATAGTTACAAAATCACCTACTTCTCCGTTTAGAACTTTTGTAGTCTCCCAATCTACGCCAACATCTCTTATAAATTGCAATGGTTCTGGGTTGGCTTCATAATGCTCCACTAAATCGGCAGCCATTTGAACAGGACTATAAATCACTACATACAATGCCAATTGCTGTGCAATCGTTGTATTCACTTGATTATCTTTCTTGTATTCATCAAATTTTATATTAAAAATACCAGGTGTATAATCTATTGGACCTGCCAACATTCTGGTAAAAGCAACGATAGGTAGATGTTCTGGCGGGTTTCCGCCATCACTAGACCAAGCATTAAACTCTTGTCCCCGAAGACCCTCTCTAGAAATGGTATTCGGATAGGTTCGTCGTAAGCCTGTTGCTTTAATAGGTTCGTGCGCATTAATCGCGACTTGATATGTTGCTGCCTTTTCAATAGCATTATTAAATTGATTGACCATATATTGTCCGTGATGGTATTCGCCTTTTGGTAAAATTTTACCTACATAACCTGTTTTAACAGTATGCATACCGTATTTCTGCATTAAAGCATAGGCTGTATCTTGCTGTTTTTCGTAAGTTTCAGTTGCCGCTGATGTTTCGTGATGCATGATAATATCTACACCTTTTTCTTTTCCATATCGCACAACCTCATCAATATCGTAATCTGGATACGGCGTTACAAAATCAAAAACGCCTTCTCTGTCTTCAAAGCCAATCCAATGTTCCCAACCAGTATTCCAGCCTTCAACTAAAACACCTCCAATATTATTTTTAGCAGAAAAATCAATAAAATTCTTTACATTTTCGGTGGTTGCACCATGTCTGCCATGAGATTTTCCACTATCAGTCCAAGTATTCATATCTTGTGTCATACCATAATCCCAAGAGGATTTCCCCAAATGCATTTCCCACCAAACACCCGTATATTTCATAGGTTTAAACCAAGACACGTCCCCTAGTTTATTTGGTTCATTCAAGTTTACAATTAGTTTAGATTCTATCAATTCTGGAGCATTATTCGCAATCTGAATGGTTCTCCATGGTGTATGAAACGGAACCGTTTTCTTTACTTTATAATCGGTGTTTTCAGAACCAACAATATTACTTTCGAAATTTAATTTTTTTGTATCAACTTGCAGGGTCATCCCTGAATAATCGATTAAGGCAGCTTCGTGAAAACTTAAATGTGTCCCATCTGCACCAATCAAAGTTACAGGAGTATTAACGGCGTTTTCTGGAATGTAAGTTTGAGCTAAGTTTTTATGATTTGCAAACTGCAAGGCATTAATTTCAGAAAGTTTTGTGGTATTGTATAAGTGTTCATAAATATCCCAATCTCCAGGAATCCAAAAGGTTTTATAGTCTTCTGTAAGGTTGAATTCAGTATGTTCTTCCGTAATAAAAACGTCTCCTTTCAAATTATCTTGTTCAGGAAACTCATATCTAAATCCAACGCCATCATCATAGACTTTAAACACAATGTTTAAAAGACGTTCTGGATTTATTTTTTCTTGAAGTTCCACGTTTAGTTCGTTATAATTATTAACCACGTTTAGCTGTTCTCCCCAAGGCATTTGCCAAGTTTCATTAAAGGATTTTGTAAACGTATTTTTAATACTAAAATTCTTATTGAACGCAGGTAAGTCTTTAAATTCAAAACCTAAATATGAAGTGTCTATTATGGTTTTATTATTAAACTGAACTTGGTAAAAAGGTTTTCCTTCTTGACTCACATGAAAATTGACAACAATCTTAGAACTTGGTGAATACACCTCTAAAACAGCATTATTTTCGTCTGAACAAGAGTAAATCCCTAGAACAACTAGAAATATATATAGTTTCATTTTCATGATTATATTTTTTCAATTAATACGATATCAAAATCTGAGTCAATTTTTATTTTTCCATTCTCAACCTTAGCAGTTGTATCTGAATAGGCATCACGAAGCGTATCACCTTCTTCAAATATTTTAGTAACATCTATTAGTTTGGTTCCTTTTTGTAACTCTAATCCAATGACAACTATATCCTTAAAATCTCCTTTTTTATAATTTCTATAGAAATAATATGGTGATGCTTTAATCATTTGATGCACGCCAGCCCCTACGGCTGGATGTTTGGCTCTAAATTGCCCAAGTTTTTGCCAGTGGCTTAAAACGTCTTTAGTTCTTGATTGATTGGCTATAAAATCCCAATTCATAAATGAACGTAAGGTAGCATCCCCTTCAGTATCAGGAATAACTAAGGATCTTGCAGACTCATCACCATAATACATTTGAGCAGTACCTGGAGTAAGCATTAACATTGTTGCCGACTCATAAGGTTCTTCTCTGTTAGCATCGAAAGGTTCACCATCGTCGTGGGAACTTAAATAATTTAAAACGCCATAACCTTTTAAATCGTTATTTAAAAATTTAGAATATTTTTCAAACACCTCTTCCTTGCTTTTCTGAGCAACATCCCATTTTAATTCAAAATTGATAAGACTATTAAACGCATCGTCAAAATAATTCACTTTTTTATCCCCAAAATCAAAGGCTTTCCCTGCTGAAATTGTATAGTTATAGACTTCACCAACCAAGTAAAAATCGTTATCATCCATTACTTTATCTGGATTTGTTAGCTTCCATTCAGCAAAAGTATCATCGCAAACGTCTCTAAATTCTTGCCAAACAAACTCTTCGGTATGTTTTACGGTATCTACACGATACCCATCAATTCCATACTCAGAAATATAATCTGATAACCATTTCATAATATAAAAACGTGGTGCTCTAGGATATCCTGTTTTTTCAAAAAAAGCATCGAGTTCTTCAACCTCTTGCTCGTAACGGCCTTCTACTATCCATTTCTCCACCAATTGAGGTGGTAACTCGACTGATTCATTACTTTCAGTTTTAATGTCTGGTAAATTTTTTACTAAGGTACACGTAATGGTATTTTCGTAATTGCTATATTGACATTGAGGTTCTGTTCTCACCCAATCAGTTGGCCAAACTGGATCTTTTTCAGTTACCGGACCTGTATGATTAATCACAGCATCGAGTAACACACGAATACCTTTAGCATGAGCCGTTTCTACTAATTGTTTTAAATCTTCTTTTGTCCCATAGTTTGGATCAATAGCTGTCCAATCTTTTGCCCAATACCCGTGATAGCCATAAGTAACTCCTGTGCCTTCATCTGTTCCTCCATGAATTTGCTCAACTATTGGCGTCATCCAAATAGCATTGATTCCTAGTTTTGTAAAATACCCCTCTTTTATTTTTTGAGTAACACCTTTTATATCTCCGCCTTCAAAAGCGCGAAGTTTTCCTGTTTGTTGCGTTCTTTCATAATTGACATCGTTTGATAAATCTCCATTATTAAACCGATCGGTTAATAAAAAATAAACATTAGCACCCTCCCAAACAAAAGGAATTATTTTAGCTTCCTTATTCGTTAATCCTTGGAATTGGTTACAACTTGAAAAAAGTAGTACTGTAATTATAATAATTAAATACCTCATGACTTACTTAATTTTAAGAATGAATGACTCTAAAGGTTTTATATCAATACGTGTGGTAGCTTGCTGGTTTTTAATCTTTAAAGTTGAATGATATTCATCATATAACTGGTCTTGAACTTGATATTCACCATCTTTTAAATCCCAAGTTTTTATAATATCTTGAGGTATTTGTAACTCAAACCCATAGGCTTTTTCTAAACTAAAATTAGAAACAATAACAAGCTTTTCTTCTTCACTCCAACGCACAAATGATAAGACTTTATCATTATACCATTCGGTATGTTTTCTGTTGAATAGATGAATATCCTGATAATGTTTTGCCAATGCAGAACTATTTATGGTAAAATTGAGTAATCTCTTATAAAAATCACGCAATGCCAATTCTTCATTGGTTGATTGCCCGCCATCAAATTGTTTATTATTTACCCAGCGTTGCAAATGTGGCACGCCTATATAATCATAAATGGAGGTTCTTGAAGCTTTTCCAAATCCAGCATCTTCGGCGGCTGGTTCGCCAACTTCCTGACCAAAATAAATCATGGTTGGCGAGGTGCTTATTGTTGCCGAAACCACCATAGCAGGTTTTCCTTTTTCTGCATTTCCAGCAAATTCAGGACTTGCTATTCGTTGTTCATCATGGTTTTCAAGAAAATGAAGCATATGATGTTCAATATCTTTTAAATCTTCTTGTATGGGTGGAATATTATCTGTTTTTCCATGACCTTGCATAATATGCTTTATGGTATCATACAACTGAACTTTATCATACAAATAATCCATTTTTCCTTTTCGAATATAATCTCTGTAAAGACTTGGATTATAAACCTCAGCCATTAAAAAGGCCTCTTTATTAATCATTTTAATATTAGAATTCATGTAGCTCCAAAATTCGACAGGTACCATTTCGGCCATATCATACCGAAAACCATCTACACCAAAATTTAACCAATACAAGGCAATATCTTTAAATTTAAACCAGGAATCTGGAACCGTTTTATCTTGCCAAAACTCAAAATGCTTGACATAATTTTCATTTTCAAAACCTTCTGGAAGCAAATTAAAATCCCTTCTTCCTTCAGGTGAAATACCATAATTAATTTTAACAGTTTCGTACCAGTCGTTTAAATTTGGCCGAGAAACACGAGCGCCATTACCCGTCCATTTTGCAGGGCTCTCATCAAATAAACCATCACTTAACGGATTCTCTTCCCCTCCTAAAGGTTTATGCGTAATTAAACCTTCTGGAACTTGAAACGATTCTCCAGGATTATAGTAAAAGTTATTATTTACATTATAAACAACGGCTGTATCATCACTGGCTCCGAAATCTTCAACGCCTTTTGGTTTTGATAAACTATGGTAATTTCGTGCCACATGATTAGGTACAATATCTATGATTACTTTTAATCCGGCTTTGTGGGTTCTTTCGATAAGGGCTTTAAATTCTTCAAGTCTATTTTCTGGGTTTTCGGCTAAATCTGGATTTACATTATAATAATCCTTAACCGCATAAGGAGATCCAGCTCTCCCTTTTACAACATCCGGATCATCATCTGAAATACCAAACTTAGTATAATCTGTTATAACATCGTGATGTGGTACACCTGTATACCAAATATGGGTTACTCCTAAGCCTTTAATTTCACGTAATGCCTTATCTGTAAAATCATTAAACTTACCAACACCATTTTCTACAATAGTACCCCAAGGTTTGTTAGTTGTGTTAGTGTTTCCAAAAAGACGCGTAAACACTTGATATACCACTGTTTTTTGTTTTTTATCAACTGCTGTTTTTGTAAGTTCGATATCAGTTTTCATACTTTTATTACAGGCTAAACTTAGTACTAGAATCAATATTAAAAAATTTCTAAAGGTTTTAATCATCCTACTAGTTTTTTAATGTTACTTTTATTTCTAATTCGTTTTTAGAATTCCATAAAACTGGAATGACAAGGGTTCTATTAACTTCATTCCATCGAAATTCAGATTTTTTATTATCAATTTTTATTCGCTTTGGTTCCTCTTGGAAATTGTGAATTACAAGTTCGATGTGTTTACTTGTGGTTGAATAGTTTTCACCAATTTCTGATTCAAATTCAATCTCAATTTGTTTATTTTTAGATTCAAATTCAAATGCTAACATTTCAAACTGTTCCTTTTCAAATGCTCGTGGAGTTTTACCATCATCATTATAAATATAACGCTCGCTTTCAGTTATTGAAGCATCATGATAATAATGTAATTCGAGGTTGCTTCCATCGAACGCTTTTGTACTATGCATAGGCATTGCCATCAAAACAAATGCACCGGCCCTTACATACGTTGGTATTGAATTTTCTTTTGTTTGAATTGTTTTGATTTGGCCGCCATCAAACTTTTTATCAGTGTATAAATCAAACCATTTTGAACTCTTTGGGAAATAAACTTCCAAATTTTTTACATCAGCTTTTAAAATAGGTGCAACCAAAATATCACTTCCCCAGAGATAGGTTTCAGAATATGTTTGCAACATGGTATTGTCTGGTTCTCCAAAGAAAAGCGGTTGCATTAAAGGTTTCCCTGTTTGATTATTTTCAAAAACAAGGTTGTAATTATATGGCAACATTTTATAGCGAAGCATAATAGCCTCTTTTGCCAAAGCCTTCGCTTTTTCACTTCTAAAAACAGGTTCACTGGCAACTTCTTCTTGCGCATGCGGACGATAAATCGGCTGAAAAACACCGTATTGCAACCACCTAGCATAAAGTTCGTCATCGAGATTTGCACCCGCAAACCCACCTAAGTCACTGTGCATATACGCTAAGCCTTGCATGCCCATTTGAAGCGCTATTTCAGGTTGTGATTGCAACCCGCCCCAAGTTCTATTTACATCTCCAGACCATGGCACTAAACCATAGCGTTGTGAACCAGAATAGCCAGCGCGCATTAAAACAAATGGTCGCTTATCTGGGTTTGCTTCTAAACTCGATTCATAAACCAATCGTGCCCAATCATGACCATAAATGTTGTGAACCTCGTCGGCTGTTCCCGTGGCGTGAATTAATGCAGATGGATGCACTTCTGGTTCTCCTAAATCACCCCAAAACCCATTGACACCTAGTTCTGATAAGTCTTTATAAATATTTTTAAACCATTGTTCTCCTTTTGTACTGTAAATATCGATGAGACCTGTATTTCCAAAGAAAAAATTGTACTTAAAGGGGTTTCCAAGCGAATCTTTAGCAAGCACATTGTTTTCCACGGCTTCATTCCAACGATTAGACGTTGAAAGAATAAATGGTTCTGTAATTAATATTGTCTCGACATTTTTTGACTTTAAATCCTTTATCATTTGTTCAGGATTCGGAAAAGAATCTCTGTAAAACTCTAAATTTCCCATAGTGCCCATAACCTCTTTACCAAACCAATATAAATCTAAAATTACTGCATCTACAGGGATATTATCGTCTCTAAATTTTTCAATAGTTTCAACAACTTCTTTTTGTGAATGATACCCAAAACGACTTGAAAAATTACCTAAAGCCCAACGTGGCAACATAGGCTGCTTGCCTGTTAAATCGGTATAATTATCAATGATATCTAGCCAAGAATTCCCAACGATAATTTGATAGGTTTTACGGCCTGAAATAGTCTCATAACTAAGTGTATTATCTTTTTTACTGTCTAAATCTAAAAAACCAATAGGCGCATTATCAAAATGAAGTATATACTGGTTTGACGACATAACGATTGGTAAGGTAAAATTCATTAATTCTGAATGCGTTTCATACCCATAATGTGCTTTATTGTAAAGCTGTAAACGATATCCCCGTCTATTCATTCCCAAAGCCCTTGCGCCTGCTCCGTATAAAACCTCATCGTCTGTAAGATTAAATTCAATAGTTTCTAAACTATCATTTTTTATGTAGCCTGCTTTTTCTGAAATGATTTCTTTATCCTTGTATGAATACGAGATTTTGAAAGGCGATGTTGTTATTGTTACCGAAATTCCCGATGTTGAAAACGTGATATCTTCACCAACATAAGAATATGTTATTTTTTGATTATTTGGTTTTAAAACAACGGCATGAGATTTTGAATTGGATTCTTCACCCGCAGGAATAAATGCCGTTTCTATTATTTCGGGGGAATATGGTGTAAAAATATAATGTCCATCGTTAGTGAATACCTCAAACGTTCCTCCTTCCTGTTTATGCGAAATATATTCACGATTCGGATTTTGAGCAAAAGTCAAAATCGATAGCAAGCATATTACGATACTTAATTTCTGCTTCACCTGTTTATATTCATTGTTTTAGAGGTCAGATAGGATAACCAAATAATTATTATCGATTGGTTTAAAAATTTTGTTAATAGGTATTTCATATTATTTTCCCAATAAAAAAGTTAATGGAACCTCTAATCTTTGATTCCAAGAGTTTTCTGAATGATTGGCGCCTTCGAACTTTAAATTTGTTGTATATCCCTTTATTTCTAAAAGTTTTGAAACTTCACCTTGATACTTTAAATATTGCTCATCTAAAGTTTCTGTTCCGTAATCAAAATATAATTTATGACTGTTTGCATCTGGTAAATTCATTTTCATATACTCAAAAAAGGCCTTTGGAATTTGATTGTTTTCATTGCTGTAGGTTCCAATCCAATGCGTTGACAAACACGCCGCTGACCCAAAAATTTCTGGATATTCACAAATGGCATACATAGAAATCAGTCCACCTCTACTTGACCCCATAATGCTTGTATGTTCCATTACAGAAAGGGTTGAAAACTGAGAATCTATATAAGGTTTTAATTCCTGAACAATAAACTTTAAATAATTATCAGAATTAATAGTATTTATCCAATGTCCTTTAACACCAGTTGAATACAAGGAATCTTTGTCCTTTTTTAATAATTTCTCATAGACTTTTTCAGGAAAATAATTACTGTTTCTTAAAGCTGCTATATTCCAAATAGCGACTACAATAAACTGTTCTGTTTTTCCATCTGTCATTAATTTAGATGCAACCTCATCTACCTTCCATTCTTGTTTGTTCCAAGTTGTTTCAGCATCGAAAAGCATTTGGCCATCATGCATATACAAAACAGCATATTTCTTATCATAGGAATAGCCTTCTGGCAACCAAACATCTACATTTCTTGGTTGAATAAATTTAGAAGGAAATTTTTCAATACGCATTAATTGACCGCTTGATAAATTAATATCTAAAACGCTATTAATGTTTAAACTATCTCCATTTTGGGAACTTGCAGAAGTTATTACAACGAGTAAAAAAAATATAAAAAAGACAATCTTCTTCATAACATTTTTAATTAAGCTTAGTTGTAAATAATGTAATTCCGTTAGAATTTATACGAATGTTTTTATCCCAAGTGCTAATGTTATCATTAATAATATTTCGTACTTGCTTATTATTTAAACCAATTTCATTAAAACGAGAAAGTTGCAGAGTAGTTTCTGACGTTTTATTTAAAATAACCGTTACAATTTCATCGTTTAAAATTCTAAACAAAATATATACACCATTATCAGGAGCAAAATGAATGGTTTTTCCTTCGTGTATCGCTTTACTGTGTTTTCTGTAGTTCAACAGCTTTTTCACAAACAATTGCATATCTTTTTGAGCACCCGTTAAGCCCTCTCCTTTAAACGCATTAACCGCATCACCTTCCCAACCTCCTGGAAAATCTGTTCGTATTAAACCATGATCACCCGGTTTTGCCGTATCATTCATTAAAATTTCTGTACCGTAATAAAACTGTGTGATTCTTGGCAACGTAAAAATATAACCCAATGCCATTTTAGTTTTAGAAATATCTTCATGCAATTGCGTAAATATTCTACTCATATCATGATTATCGGGAAAAATCATGAAATCTTTTGGGCTTGCATAATGAAAATCGTTAGCCAATCCTTCATACATTTTTACAAATCCATTATCCCATTGTTCATCTTCATTTAAGGCATTCACAATTTGACGTTGCATTGGGAAATCCATGGGTGATCTTAAATTAGATTTATAGCCGTCTTTATTATTCATTCCATCTTGCCAATACCCAACAATTAAAGGGTTATAACTCCACTCCTCACCAACTATGCTAAAGTTTGGATATTCCTTCATAATAGATCCAGCCCATTGCGACAAAAATATTTTATCGGAATACGGATAGGTATCTTGTCTAATACCACCCAAGCCTAATGTTTCAATCCACCAAATACTATTTTGAATTAAATATGTTGCCATATATGGATTTTTCTGATTCAAATCTGGCATAGCCGACACAAACCAACCTTCGCTCATTTCGTGCTTATCTTTTTGGGAAGCATACAAATCTTGATTACTGGTTCGTCGGTGATTTGAATTCTTTAATTCTGTGCTGTCCTCAAAAGATTTTTGTTGGTTTACCCAATTTGAAAAAGGCAAGTCTTTCATCCACCAATGCTCGCTTCCACAATGATTAACTACTTGATCCATAATTAATTTCATACCATATGCTCTCATTTTATCAGCCAGTTCATTAAACTCATCAAAAGTTCCAAAACGGGGATCTACCCGATAAAAATCGGTCATTGCATATCCATGATAGGAAGCTCTTGGCATATCATTAATAAGAACAGGACACGGCCAAATTGCTGTAAAACCCATATCACTAATGTAATCTACATGATTTATGATACCTCTAATATCGCCGCCATGTCTTGCATAATCATCTTCTCTGTCAATAGTAGTTTCTTTTAAGTAAGGAACGATATCATTTGAAGAATCCCCATTAGAAAATCTATCTGGTGTAATCAAATAAATGGCATCACTACTATCAAAACCTATATAATCTTCAGCAGCTTTTACTCTTGATTTTAGCTGATATGTTTGAGTCTTTTCTTCGCCATTTTTAAATTTGAAATGAATATTGAATTTTCCAGGTTTTGTTGAGTCTGAAATAATTAAATCAATAAATAAATAGTTCGGACTTGTGCCTTTAGCAATACTATCAACCATAACACCTTCGTAGGACATTTCAACCTTAGCTGAAGAAATATTTTTATCCTTCACTAACAATTGAAGCTTTTGATTCTTAAAACCAACCCACCAATTTGAAGGTTCTAATCTTTCGATTTCGTTGTATTCAACAAACGTTTCTGAAGCCATATTTTCAATCGGTTTTTCTGAAGACTCATTTTTACAAGACCAACAAAAGGTAATGACAAAAATTGAAACGATATATAATAAATTCTTCATTCTTTTAAAATTTTCAAACTAAACAGTGACTAAGCTGTGAGGACTTATAACAATGCGTTTATTATTAACCATAATATCTAAAACGGTATCTCCTTCCAGCTCAAAATTAATTTCATTTTGGCACACATTAACCTTTAATATTTGATTCCTGAAATTAATTTTAAATGAGAACGCTTCCCATTGTTTTGGAATTTTAGGATTAAAAGACAACATATTATTTTTAACACGCATACCTCCAAAACCTTCTACAATACTCATCCAAGTTCCTGCCATACTTGTTATATGAAGGCCTTCATGAACTTCATGGTTATAATCATCTAAATCTAATCTTGATGTGCGTAAGTAAAAAGTATAGGCTTGCTCCATTCTATTTAATTTTGCTGCCTGAATACTATGAACACAAGGTGATAAAGAACTTTCATGAACCGTTAATGGCTCATAAAAATCAAAGTGTCGTTCTAATTCTTCTGTAGTGAAATCGTCTTCAAAAAAGTAAAATCCTTGAAGGGTATCGGCTTGTTTAATATACGGAGAACGCAAAATTCTGTCCCAAGACCATTTTTGATTAATAGGTCGTTGAGATTCATTTAGATTTTCTACGGTAATTAATTCTTTATCTAAAAAACCATCTTGTTGTAAATACACTTGGTTTTCTTTTGAATAAGGAAAATACATTTGGTCTGCAACTTCTTTCCATTGGGCTATTTCAGCTTTAGAAAGTTTCACCTTGTTCATGATTCTTATAAAATCTGAAGAATAATCCTTTTCAACAATATCAATATTTTCAACGGCATAGTTAATACACCATTTAGCGATATAATTAGTATAGAAATTATTATTGACGTTATTTTCATATTCATTCGGGCCCGTAACACCTAAAATTACATACTTCCCTTTTGCTTGGGAAAAGTTAGCACGCTGATGCCAGAAACGCGCAATACCAATTAAAACTTCCAATCCTTTTTCAGGAATATAACTATAGTCTGATGTAAAACGATGGTAGTTGAATATAGCAAATGCTATGGCTCCGTTTCTGTGAATTTCTTCAAAGGTAATTTCCCATTCATTATGACACTCTTCACCATTCATAGTCACCATAGGATATAAAGCTGCCCCATTAGTAAACCCTAATTTTTCAGCATTTTCAATAGCTTTATTAAGGTGATGATAGCGGTATTCTAACAAATTTCTGGCCACCTTTTGATTTTTTGTAGCTAAATAAAATGGTATGCAATAGGCTTCAGTATCCCAATAGGTACTTCCTCCATACTTTTCGCCTGTAAATCCTTTAGGACCAATATTTAGTCGCGCGTCTTTACCAAGATAGGTTTGGTTTAATTGAAAAATATTAAAACGTATCCCTTGTTGTGCCTTCACATCACCCTGAATGGAAATATCGGCCATTTCCCAAATTTTAGCCCAGGCAGATTTTTGCATTTTCAAAAGTTCATGAAATCCTTTTTCTGCAACTCCGTCAAGGGTTCCTTTAGCTACTGCAATTAGTTGATTTTTATCACGGTTTCTATCGACTGTATAGCCTCCAAATTTCGTAAGTGTTAAGGTATCACCCTTACTTACTTTATTTTGATATTGAAATTCAATATAATTAACATCTTCTCGAACTTTATTACTCTGATTTAATATAGTACCATTTAATGACACAAATGTTTTCATAGATGTGCAAACATAAAATTGGGTTTTCATAGTCCGTGACAAAATACAGGCATGATTACTATCATGGTGAATACTTAACACATCCCAAAAAGTATCATCCCAATTAGAGTCTTCATTAGTGATTCCATTATCTAAATATGGTGAAAAATTTACTTGAGCATCGTTATCTAAAGGAGTAACATTATATTCGATAGCGCCAACCTCATCGACATCCAGACTAAGAAATCGTTTTGTTTCTACTAGTATCTGTGATTTATTTTGAAGTGTTGCTTTAAAACGTCGCGATAACCAACCCTCTTTCATGTTAAGCTCTCTTCGAAAATTTTCAATTTTTATACATGTAAATAAATCTAATGCTTCACCATTGATAGTTACATTAATTCCTATCCAATTTGGTGCATTAAGTACTTTAGCAAAATATTCTGGATATCCATTTTTCCACCAACCTACTCTAGTTTTGTCTGGATAATAAACACCTGCAATATAACTTCCTTGAAATGTTGGTCCGGAGTAATGTTCTTCAAAATTAGCACGTTGCCCCATGGCGCCGTTTCCAATACTGAATAAACTCTCTGAAGACTGCACTCTGTTTATATCAAAGCCTTCTTCTATAATTGACCAATTATCTGGTTTTATATAATCTTGATTCATAATCTTTTGATATTAGACAATAGAATTCAGGCCACGTCATTTATATAAGCAATACCTTGACATAATTTCTAATTGTCTTATTCCTTTAGTTTATTAATTTTTATTTTTCGATGAGTCCCTTTATAAAATCTGTACTTATCTGTGTAAAATCCTTAAAAATATAATCAGCTTCAAAAAGCACCTCTTCATCTCCAATTCCAATAGAAATCATATTGGCTGCATTGGCTGCTTGAATTCCTGACACAGAATCTTCAAAAACAACACAGTCTTCTGGTTTAATTTGTATCGCTTCTGCTGCCTTTAAAAACACTTCAGGATCAGGCTTTGCCTTTGTAACCGAATTCCCATCTACAATGGCATTAAATTGATTAAATAAATTCACTTTATTAAGAATTTCTGGAGCATTTTTACTTGCTGAACCTAATGCTATTGGTTGCTTATTTTCTATTAAAAAATCTAATGTTTCAGTAACGTCCGGTAAGATTTCTGAAGTATCCATTTTATCAATATAATTTAAATAATCTTCATTTTTCATTGACATTAATCGATTAAAATCTTCTTCGGAAAGTGTTTTATTTCCCCACTTTAAAATCTTCTTAAGCGATTCAATACGGCTAACACCTTTAAGTTGTTCGTTTTGGATTTCGGTAAAATCTACACCAATACTATTGGCCAGTTTTTTCCATGCCAGATAATGATACTTTGCTGTATCAACTATAACACCGTCCAAATCGAATATAAATCCTTTTTTACTCATACATTTAAGATTGAATTATATCATCAACATCTTTTACTTTATAAACTAATCCGGCTGCAATTAAAAAACTAACACCGCTTAACATTAAAGCAAATATTGCTTGATTGTCATAAGCATACTTAACTAAAGGTCCACCTATTAAGGCATTGATAATTTGCGGGATTACAATAAAGAAATTAAATATGCCCATATAAACTCCCATCTTTTTTGGAGAAATAGATCCTGCTAATATGGCATATGGCATGGCTAAAATACTAGCCCAGGCAATCCCTACACCTATCATAGAAACAATAAGCCAATTTTCATTTGGCATCATGTAAATAGAAAGCAAGCCTAACCCACCTATAATTAATGAGATAGCATGTGTTCGTTTTCTGCCTATTTTTTTCGCTATATAGGGCAATGCGAAGGCATAAAATGCAGATACTAGATTATAAACTCCAAAAAGAATTCCTATCCAATCACCGGCATCTTGGTATGTTGAACTACTACTATCTGTATGCGGCAACCCATAAATATGTTGCGCAATGGCTGGCGTTGCAAAAACCCACATACCAAATAGACCAAACCAAGAAAAAAACTGTACCCAGCTTAATTGACGCATCGTAACAGGCATTTTCCTGAAGTCATCAAAAATATCTAATAAACTGGATTCTTTTTCTTCTTCCTCTAATGAAGGAATGTCAGTATTGGACTGAGCAGATTCGAAGCTATCTAATTCTTCTGGTGAATACTCTTTAGTACTTAATACTGTAACTAAAATTGAAATGATTAAAACAATAGCTCCAATGATAAACGACAAGATTAAGTTAAAAGGAACTTCTCCATCTATAGTTCTGTTCGAAACTCCAAACCAATTGGCCAACGCATAGGGTAACCAAGAGCCAATAACGGCCCCAAAGCCAATGAGTGCTGTTTGAACACTAAAGCCTAAAGTACGTTGATCGGTTCTAAGATTATCACCAACCAAAGCTCGAAAAGGTTCCATGGCGATGTTGAAGGATGCATCCATAATCATAAGCATTCCAGCACCAACCCATAAAGCTGGTAAAAATGCTATAAAAATATCTGCTTGCGGCATTAAGACAAGGCCAATAGATGCTAATAAAGCCCCCGCTAAAAAATAAGGTTTTCTTCTTCCGAAGCGGCCCCAAGTGTTATCACTGTAATGCCCTATAATGGGTTGAACAATGAGCCCCATTAAAGGCGCAATTATCCAAAACCATGACAGTTCATGAACGTCGGCTCCGAAAATCTGAAGAATTCTACTGGCATTAGCATTTTGTAGGGCAAACCCCATTTGGATTCCTAAGAAACCGAAACTCATGTTCCAAATCTCCCAGAAACTCAGTCTACGCTTTTCCATAAATAGTAAATTAAAATGATTACTATTTGATAAGCATATTACTTATCAAAACTTATTGGTGAGAAGTGAAAATATAAGTTTTGATTTGGCTCAAAGGTATAAAATAATTTAATTCAAACTAATAAAAAATTTATTTAGTTGAATCTCTTTCTATTAATTCGGTTTCAATAATCACAGTTTTAAAATTATTATCTACTTCATTTTCAGGAATATACGTATCTGAATCGTCGTTATCTAACTCTAACCTATCAATCAATAAATCGGCCGCTTTCTCTCCTATTTTTTGACCATGTTGACTTACTGTTGTTAAACTTGGTCTGGCGTGTTTTGATAAAACTCCGTCTGTAAAACCAATAACTTGAATGTCTTCTGGAATATTAAAATTTAACTTTCTGGCGACCTTCATAGCAGTGACTGCATAAAGCTCGTTCACAGCAAAAATGGCATCAATTTTAGAATTATTACTAAAAAACTGTTCAATTTCTTTTTCCAATAAATCTAAATGTTCTTCGAGAGCTAGACTATCGTCTAATTTTAAAATTAAACTAGCCTTCGGATTAATATGACTTTCTTCCAATGCCCTTAAATATCCTTGTGTCCTTAATTTACCAACACTTACATAATCCATGGTTGTAATAAGTGCTATATTTTTGCATCCGGTAGAAATTAATTTTTTAACGGCATTTACAGAGCCTTTATAGTCATCAACAATAACTTTATCGCAATCAACTTCATTAATTACGCGATCAAACATCACAATAGGAATACCTTGACTTATTGTTTCCTTAAAATGATGATAATCTTGCTGTAATAAAGTTTCTTTTGATATAGATAAAATAAACCCATCAATACTTCCATTGGCTAGCATTTCCATATTAATGACCTCTTTACTAAAAGATTCATTTGACAGCCCAATAATGACATTGTAACCCCTTTTATTTGCAATAATTTCAATACCCCTAATAACCGTTGAGAAAAAATGATGAACAATCTCTGGAATTAAAATTCCGATGGTTTTTGTCTTTCTATTTTTTAAACTAAGGGCAATGTTGTTGGGTTTGTAGTTATAAAACTTAGCAAACGCTTGAATTTTCTCCCTCGTTTCTTCACCTATTTCTTTACTATTACTTAAAGCCCTAGAAACTGTAGAAATTGATACATCAAGTTCTTTTGCTATCTGCTTTAACGTTACTTTTCGTTTCATACTATTTTAAAGAATTATTCTTTCTTAAAGAATGAATATTTTAATGTTAGCTAATTTAATGCTTTTCTTTCAAATTGATCAAAATTGAATAGTTGCTAATACGCAAACGATTCCGTTACGAATTTCACAAAAGTTATTAACACGCAAACGTTTTCGTTGGTGATATGATAATTTTTTGTTAAAAGTTTACATTAAATTTACATTGTTTTAACCCGAGAAGTGAAAATATAACAAACTAATTATTAGACTAATTCAAAAGTATTGTATGAAAACAAATGTAAACAGCTTACTATTTCTCTTATTCTTTGTTCCAATATGTATGTTTGGACAAACGACAGTAACAGGAACGGTAACAGAACAATCGACGTCAATACCCTTACCAGGAGTAAACATACTTATTAAAGGAACCTCTTCTGGAACAGCAACAGACTTTGATGGAAACTATCAAATTAATGCAAACAACGGAGATATTATTTTATTCTCTTATGTAGGCTACAATCCAGTTGAAATTACCTTTACTGGACAAACGACACTTAACATTGAACTTACTGAAAACACTTCTCAGCTTGATGAAGTAGTTATTATTGGTTATGGTTCTACTACTAAAAAAGATGCCACTGGTTCAGTAGAATCAATTACATCCAAAGATTTCACAAAGGGTAATATTGTTACCCCTGAAAATTTATTAAGTGGTAGAGTTGCTGGTGTTAGTATTACAACAAGCGGTGCGCCAGGTTCTGGATCTCAAATTAAAATTCGTGGAGGTTCCTCTATTAACGCATCAAATGACCCTCTTATTATTATTGACGGATTACCTATTGATAATAATGGCGTAAGCGGCTCTAGAGGTGTGCTAGCTAGTATTAACCCTAATGACATTGATTCCTTTTCAGTTTTAAAAGATGCGTCAGCAACTGCTATTTATGGTTCCAGAGCCTCTAATGGGGTTATCATTATTGTTACCAAAAAAGGGAAGTCTACGTTTAGTGCTACATACGATATGCAATTTAGCTTTGGAGAACTAACAGATAGAATAAATGTTTTTTCAGCAGATGAATACAGACAATTAGTAACATCTCAACCTTTAAACGGAACTACTTTAGATACAAGTTTATTAGGTACGGCTTCAACAGATTGGCAGGATGAAATTTTTAGAAATACTGTTTCTAATCAACATAATATTTCATTACAAGGATCTCTTTTTAAAGCACTTCCTGCTAGATTTTCATTTGGAGTAACGAATCAAGAAGGTGCTATACTTACCTCAAAATTTGAGCGTAAAAACTTAAGCTTAGCCTTAAATCCTACTTTTTTTGATAATCACTTAAAAGTTAATTTAAACGCAAATCTTTCTTATGAAGATAACCGTTTTGGGGATTCTGGTCAAATTGGAACTGCTATACTTTATGATCCAACACATCCAGTTTACGATTCAACATCGCCATTTGGAGGTTTCTACCAACATAGAACTGGCAATGTTTTATCGAATGGAGCAACAAACCCTGTAGCAAATTTATTGCAGACTAATAATATTGGTGATTCAAATAGAAGTTATGGGAATTTAAATTTTGACTATAAATTTCATTTCTTGCCAGAGTTAAAAGCTGTATTAAATATTGGTTATGATGAAACTAGAGCCAAGACAATTAATACTGCCACATATGCAACAAATGACCCTGTAAAAGGAAATCGATCCAATGGTTCTCAAAAAAGAACGAACCAATTACTGGATGGTTATTTAACTTATAATAAAGAATTTAACAACGTACGTACAGAATTTACTGCAGGTTATTCGTATCAAAAATTTACTAATGAAGGTGATAATTCTGGAAATCGATTAGATGAATTAAGTTTTGCTAGTTTTTATGCAGACCCAGATGTTGTTTTAATAGGATTCTTTGGTAGAGCTAACCTTACGTTTCTTGATAAATATTTACTAACCTTAACGTATAGAAGAGATGGAACATCACGTTTTAGCAAAGACAACCAATGGGGTAACTTCCCTGCTGCCGCTTTAGCTTGGAATTTGAGTGATGAAGATTTCCTAAAAGATTCTAAGGTTATTTCTAATTTAAAATTAAGAGCCGGTTATGGTATTACAGGACAACAAGCAGTAAATGAAAAAGATATTTTCTTAAACCGCTATAGAGGTGGTGATGAAAACTCACAATATCAATTTGGAAATTCTGTTATCCAGTCTTTAATTGCTTCTGAAGTTAATCCTGATTTAAAATGGGAAGAAACAGCAACCATAGAGTTTGGTATTGATTATGGATTGTTTAACGAAAAACTATCAGGTTCTTTAAACTTCTTCCAAAAAAATTCTACCGATTTATTATTTACAGCTGCCGTTGCAGATGGAACTAACTTTTCAAATAGTATCATCCAAAACATTGGTGAATTACAAATTCAAGGTATTGAGTTTTCATTAAATGCTGACGTTATAAATACAGACGACTTTAATGTTGATTTTAACTTTAATGCTACTTTTTTAGATAGAGAAATCACTAAACTTGCACTAGGTCAGGATGTAAGAACAGGAGGTATCTCTGGCGGAACTGGAAATAACATTCAGTTATTAAGAGAAGGCTTTGCGCCAAATTCTTTTAGTGTTTACAAGCAGTTATATGATACTTCTGGAAATCCTATAGAAGGTGCTTTTGTTGATTTAAATGGCGACAATATTATTAATGATGACGATCGTTATTTAAAAGAAAATCCAGGGGCAGATGTAATTTTAGGATTTCAATCAAACATCAATTATAAAAACCTTGATTTATCATTTAACTTAAGAGCCAATCTTGGTAACTACGTTTATAACAACGTAAACTCTTCAAGAGCGCAATACGAGTTACTTCAAAATAATGCCGTACTAGGTAATATTCCATCATCGGTTTTAAATACTAATTTCCAAAGAACTTCTGATGTAATTATATCTGATATCTATATTGAAGACGCTTCATTCCTAAGAATGGACAATATCACATTAGGTTATACTATCAATAATATAACTAAAAACAACTTAAAAAGTTTAAGATTATGGGCTGGTATACAAAATGTATTTACCATAACCAATTATAGTGGTTTAGACCCTGAAGTATTTGATGGGATTGACAACTTGATTTATCCTAGACCAAGAACTATTTTAGCTGGAGCTAATTTTAAATTTTAAAAAATAAACTATGAAAACAAGATTTAAAATATTTGAAACACTAGGTTTTATAATGATTTTTGTCGCTGCATTAACTTCTTGTACCGATGATTTAAATATAACACCTAATGACGACCAAACTGTTTTAAGCGAAAACCTTTTTGAAAGTGAATCTGCTTATAAACAAGTTTTAGCTGGTGTCTATGCAAATTTAGCATTAACAGGAACCGATGGCGCAGGAAGTTCTAATCTTAAGAATATAGATGCTGGAACTAGCCAGTTTGGGCGTGTACTTTTATATGTACAAACCCTGTCTGCAGACCAAATGATTTGGTCTTATGAAAATGATCCAGGAACTAGAGAAATTCAAAGAAATATTTGGACAGCTCAAAACCCTTTATTATTGGGAATGTATAGTAGAGCGCATCTATCTGTATCATTGGCAAATAACTTTTTAAGAGAAACTACTGATGCTAAATTAGACGCAAGAAACGTCTCTTCTGCAGTGAGAAGCGAGATGCCTGCCTATAGAGCAGAAGCACGATTAATGCGCGCTATGGCTTACTATTATATGATGGATATTTTTGGAAAAGCTAATTTTGCGACTCAAGATGATGCTATTAGTTCTCAACCTCCAGTTTATGATAGAGCTCAATTATTTGATTTTATTGAAACTGAATTAAAAGACATTGATGCCGATTTAATAGACGCTAGACAAAATGAATATGGAAGAGCCGATAAAGCTGTAGCCTATATGATTTTAGCTAAAATGTATTTAAATGCCGAAGTGTATATTGGAACAGATCACTATTCTGATTGTATTAGCTATTGTGAGAAAATTATAGATGGTGGGTATTCATTAGCCACTAATTATCTGCATAATTTCATGGCAGATAACAATACAAACTCAGCAATAAACGAAATTATTTTTCCAATTGTTTCAGATGGTTTAACAACTCAAAACTATGGGCCTACAACCGTTATGATTAATGGGTCTGTTGGAAGCCTTGAACTAAACGGATTGGAAGTTGGTGTTGCTGAAGGCGGCTGGGGTGGCGCTCTTAGAGTAAGAAAGCAATTTGCCGATCTTTGGGATGGGTCTTTTGCAAATGACACCCGTAATACTATCATTTCTGAAGAAAGAGATATTGATATTACTGATATCTCTGACAACGATTCCGGTTACATCATTCAAAAATATTCAAATGCGACTTCTACAGGTAATTTTGGTATCGATCAAACCTTTGTCGATACAGATTTTCCGTTATTTAGATTAGCCGATGTGTATTTAATGTATGCCGAAGCTCATTTAAGAGGTGGCGGCGGAACCTTAACCAATGCTATTGATTATGTAAACGCTTTAAGAACAAGAGCAAATAATTCTAATTTGATAAGTTCAGGGCAATTAACCTTAGATTTCATATTAGATGAAAGATCAAGAGAATTGCACTGGGAAGCGCATAGAAGACAAGACTTAATTAGATATAATAGATTTACCGGAGGTAATTACAATTGGGCTTGGAAAGGAAATGGAAGTAACGGAATTGCACTTCCTGCTCACTTTAATGTCTACCCTATTCCTACAGGAAGTATGGCTGCTAATCCTAATCTTACTCAAAATCCAGGGTATTAAAATTAAAAACAAATTAAAGACGATGAAAAATTTTAAAAGAATTTCAGCAGTTGGCATTATTGGTTTAGTTTTACTATTCCTAAGCTCTTGTAATGATACAACTGACACATTCAGTATAACAGCACCTACCGCACCAATACTTGCAGACTTAAACTTCTCAAGTATTGAATTAGATCCTGTTAATACTTCGAACCCAGCAGTTACTTTAAATTGGGTTGAATCAGACTACGGACAACAAACCGCTATAAACTATGCGATTCAATTTGCTAGTGACGAAGCCTTTACAGCGCCTGTAACGGCGGCTTCAGTTACTGGACAAACTGCTATTACTTTATCTATTAGTGAAATAAACGCTGCAGCAGGAAACGCAGGTTTAAACCCTTTTGAATGGGCCACTTTATACACTAGAGTTATTGCCTCATTAGGGTCTCAAAAAAGTGATCCTATAAATTCAAATGCCATACAATTTGAAGTATTCCCATATTTTAATTATGCATTTAACGATTTTTACTTAGTTGGCGATGCCACTGCACCAGGATGGAACAACAATTCTAATAATCCAGCATTATTTAGAGATAGTGATAATGCAAACCTATACTATTATACTGGTTTTTTTGCAGACAATGGTCATTTTAAAGTACTAGATACAAAAGGACTTTGGCATCCTCAGTACGGAACAGATGATGGAAGTACATTTTGGAATACAACAGCAACAAATTCATCACCAGAACCAGAAAGATTTCCGTATGCAGGTGCAAACGGTGTTGCTGGTGGGTTCTATACCTTTACAATGAATTTCGGTAATAATACTTTTACTTTTGAAGCATTTAATGCTTCAGGAATTACAAGTCCAGCAAGTTTATCAATACAAGGATCTAGTGTTGCTACAACTGCTATGACCCCTTTAACTTTCGATGGCCATATTTGGAATATTCAAGGTTTGCATTTAACTCCTGGCGACGTAACTTTCTTAACTGATTCTGGAGCAACATGGGGAGGTACTACCGGTTTTTCTGGAGTAGCTACTGATGGTGGTGGTTCCATACCTGTAATTGTAGAAGACGATTATGATGTTTGGTTTAACGATTTAACTGGTCGTTATATCCTTATTCCATTAAACTTATAATATTAATCAATTTAATATAAAAAAAATGAAATTATATATAAACAAATTAAGTTTTCTTCTAATGCTATCAGTGCTTCTTTTTGGAGCATGTGAAACTGAAGAAAGCCTGACGATTACTGCGCCAGAGCCTCAGTTTGCTCTAAATACGCCAGGTATTAGTAGTGTGTTTTTAAATTTTGCTTTACCAGAAAACCCTGCATTTACTATTTCTTGGAATGATGATATTACTGGAAGTAGTTCTTACAATGTTGAAATGTCTACTGAAGCCGATTTTTCTAGTTCAGTTTCCTTAGGAACTTCAGATTCTAATACATTCTCAATGACTGTTGCAGAATTTAATAATGCCATTGTAAATACAGGTGTGAGTAGTTTTAAAGATATCGCCATTTACATAAGAGTTTCATCGGGAAGTCAAGTAACCAATACTATTTTGTTACTTGTAACAACGTATCCTGTAAATGCTCCGGAATTTACAAGTATTGCTAACGGAGATTCTTTTGCATTATCATTAGATAATAATGACGTTGAAGCTGTTAATGTTGAATGGAGTGACCCTATTTTAGAATCGTCATTAGGGGTAGATGTACAATATGTCTTAGAAGTAGGTACTGCAGGAACAAGTTTTGCGTCACCTATAGAGGCTGGCAGTGTTACAAATTTAAATTCAATTTCTTTAACAAATGCTAAACTAAACGGATTGGCTATTCAAAGTGGTATTGCGGTTGATGAGACTGGTGATTTAGATCTTAGGGTAGTTGCTACAATTACAGATAATGTTTCTGGAACAGTTCTAGAGCGAATCTCTGAAACAGTTACAATTTCAGTTACTACGTATTTAACAGTTCTAGATTTATCAACTGTTTGGGGCATTGTGGGCTCTTCTACAATAAACCAATGGGGTGGTCCAGATTTACCTTTCTTTGAAACTAGTGTTGACGGTGTGTTAGCTGCATATGTGAATTTGACCGTCGGAGAAATTAAATTTAGAGAAAATAATAGTTGGGACGCACCCAATATAAATTATGGTGATAATGGTGCAGATGGTACTATTGAAGAAGGCGGAGCTAATATCGCAATAACTACTGCGGGAGACTATAAAATTACTTTAGACTTTAATTCGAATACCTATACCATTGAAGCTTTTTCTTTAGGCGTTGTTGGTGGTGCTTATAATAATTGGGGCGCTACTCTAGATTTTATGTTAGAATATGATCAATACTCAGATGTTTTTAGAGGCATTGTGACGCTTATTGATGGGGAAATGAAATTTAGAATGAACAACAGTTGGGATGCGCCTAATGTAAACTATGGTGATAACGGAGCTGATGGAACTTTAGAAGAAGGTGGTGCAAACATAGCTGTTTCTGCTGGTATTTATATTGTTACAGTAGATCTTAATAATCTTATTTACACGCTAGAACAAATTGATTATGTTTGGGGACTTGTAGGTGGTGCTTATAATAATTGGGGAGCTACTCCAGATGCACAATTTAATAGAGATTGGTCTCGACCATTTAATGACATTTGGATTCTAAATGATGTGACACTTATTGAGGGTGAATACAAATTTAGATCAAACAATAATTGGGATGCTCCTGACAAAAATTATGGTGATAGTAATGGTGATTTTGTTTTAGAAGAAGGAGGAGGAAACATATTTACTACAGCAGGAACTTACTCTTTTGTTTTAGATTTCTCTGACCCAGCAAATCCTACATATACTAAAAATTAAGTGTAAATTAAGTGTTAAAAAAAGGCTGATATACATCAGCCTTTTTTTTCCATAAAAATAACTCAGACTATGAAAAAATTATACTTACTGTTTTTATTGTTTACATCGGTAATATATTCTCAAGTAGTTACTACAATACCGACCATACCAACAGTCTCAGATGCTATAACCGTTACTTTTGATGCTACTGGAACAGAGTTAGATGGCTATACAGGCGATGTTTATGCGCATACAGGTGTGTTAACTACAGCGTCAACGAGTAGCTCAGATTGGAAACATGTTATTGGCACTTGGAATTCCAATACAACACAACCGAAATTAACACGTACAGGAACGAATACATATCAATTAGTCATTACCCCAGATATCACTACCTATTATAGCATAACCGTGGGAGAAGTAGTTACCGATATTGCGATCGTTTTTAGAAGCAGTACAAGTAGTTTACAATCAAGACCAGATATTTTTATCCCTATTTATGGACAGGGTCTAAATATAACTTTTACAAACCCAACTGATGAAGCTGTATATAATTTAAACGACAACATTACAATTAGTGCCGAATCTAGCATTAATGCAGATTTAGAACTTAAAGTAAATAATGAATCTATTAAAACAAGTTCAAATACCACCACTATTTCTCAACCATATACATTTTCATCTACCGGAAATTATACGTTACAAGCAATTGCTACTCTAAATAGTGAAACTAAAACGCAAGATATTTCGGTGTATGTAAAAACACCAACTCAAAATCAAACATTACCAACTGGTTTAGAAAACGGATTTAATGATAATGGCGATGGTACCGTTACTTTTGTTTTACAAGCACCTTCTAAAGCAGATGTCTTTTTAATTGGTAGTTTTAATAACTGGATGTTAAACCAAAACTATCAAATGAAAAAAGATAATAACACATTTTGGGTAACAGTAAGCGGTTTAGATGCTAATACCGAATATGCATATCAATATTACATAGATTATAGTCTAAAAGTCGCTGATCCATATGCTAAAAAAATTCTAGACCCCAATAACGATCAATATATATCTAACACAACCTATCCTAATTTAATGGCGTATCCACTAGGAGAAACTACTGGTATCATTTCTACATTTAAAATTAATGAAGCGAATTATACCTGGCAAAACACAACATTTACGAAACCTAATAAAGAAAATTTGATTGTTTATGAAATGTTGATTAGAGATTTCACTGAAACAGATTCTTTTCAAGAAGCCATGACACATCTTAATTATCTTGATCAGCTTGGTGTAAATGCTATTGAACTCATGCCAGTTAGCGAATTTGAAGGCAATGATAGTTGGGGTTATAATCCATCTTTTCATGGCGCCTTAGATAAAGCTTATGGAACCAAAAACAACTTTAAAGAATTTGTAGATGAATGCCATCAACGCGGTATTGCTGTAATTTTAGATGTTGTATATAATCATGCATTTGGTCAAAGCCCTTTGTCTCAAATGTATTGGGATAGCACAAATAACAAACCAGCAGCTGATAATCCGTGGTTAAACCCTGATGCCAAACATCCGTTTAATGTGGGTTACGATTTCAATCATGAAAGTGTATACACTAAAACGTATGTTAAACAAACTTTAAAATATTGGATTGAAGAATTTAAAGTTGATGGGTTTAGGTTTGATTTATCTAAAGGGTTTACACAAACAAACAACCCAAGCAATGTTGGCGCATGGGGTAATTATGATGCTTCTCGTATTGCAATACTAGAAGATTATGCAGATTATATCTGGAACAATGTGTCATCTGATGCCTATTTGATATTAGAACATTTTGCTGACAATTCCGAAGAAACAGTATTAGCTAATTATGGGTTTATGCTTTGGGGAAATCTAAATCATAATTTTAATCAAAACACCATGGGTTATGCTACAGATTCAGATATATCATGGCTGTCCTACAAAAGCAGAAACTGGAACAACCCTCATATTATGGGTTATATGGAAAGCCATGATGAAGAACGGTTAATGGTTAAAAATTTAGCCTATGGGAATGTTAGTGGCTCATATGATGTGAAAGACTTAGGAACAGCATTAGATAGACAAGAGGCTGCTTCAGTTGTATTCTACGGAATCCCAGGGCCAAAAATGCTTTGGCAATTTGGGGAACTTGGATATGATAAAAGTATTAATTGTGATGGTGATATTGAAGATGGTAGTTGTAGATTAGACAGAAAACCTGTTGCATGGACTTTAGGTTATGATGCCGACGCAGACCGACAAGATTTGTATAATATTACAGCTAAAATGATAGCATTAAAAAAACAATTCCCTTCTACTTTTAATACGAATGATTTTAATTTAGATGTTTCAGGACTTGTAAAACGCATTAATTTAAATGATAACATAGGAGGTTTAGATGTTGTAATTCTTGCTAATTTTGATGTTACTACAAAAACAGTTAATCCTAATTTTCCAACAACAGGTAGTTGGTACGACGTTTTCACAAATTCTACGTTGAATGTATCGAATCCTACAGCCAACATTAGCCTTCAACCTGGTGAATATAGATTATATTCTAAAACTCAAAATTTAAGTATTAATGACGTTGATAAATCAAATCTTATTAAGTTATACCCTAACCCTGCTCAAACAAGTTTTAAATTTAATAAGTCTATAAACAACTTAGAGATATATGATTTAACTGGAAAGCTAATCAAATCTTTTAAAGGAGACTTTAGTATGGAAAAGCGATTTAATATTTCCGATTTAAGTCAGGGTATTTACATTATTAAAGCAAAAACGAATAGTTTAGAAGAAAGCACTTCGAAGCTCATAAAACTTTAATTGAAATTTTGAATTACTAAAACATAAAAAGCCAACTTTAAAAGTTGGCTTTTTATTATCTTTATAATTAAATAGTATGACATTGAAATTATTAACTAGCATTGGAGTATTATGTTTTATAGTCTTTTTTTGTTGTTCAAGTAGTAGTTCTCAAAACAACAACGACGATAAAGGTGACATTATTAATGATTCTGTAGCATTTTATTATGGAGCAGATCTTTCTTATGTCAATGAAATGGAAGATTGTGGTGCTATTTATAAAGATGAAAATAATAGCGTAAAAGATCCCTATTCTATTTTTAAGGAAGCAGGGGCTAACTTAATTAGAATTCGTTTATGGCACAATCCGACATGGACGAATTACTCCAATAACGAAGACGTTAAAAAGTCAATACAACGTGCAAAGAACCTTAACATGAAAGTCTTGTTAGACTTTCATTATTCAGACACTTGGACAGACCCGAGTAAACAGCAAATTCCAGCCGCTTGGATAGATTCAATTGATGATACTGAAGCATTGGGAAACTTATTATATAATTACACGTATCAAACCTTAAATAATTTAGCAACATCAAACCTACTCCCTGATATTGTACAGATAGGGAACGAAATAAACCCAATGATTCTTCAAGATGGTGATTTAAAATGGCCAATAGATTGGGTAAGAAATTCATCATTAATTAATAAAGGTATTAAAGCGGTTAGAGACATTTCTTCAGCAAAAAATAAAACGATTGAAGTCATGCTACATATTGCCCAACCGGAAAATGCCTTATGGTGGTTTGAACAAGCAACTGCTAATGGTGTTACCGATTACGACTGGATAGGATTGTCGTATTACCCCATATGGTCTGAATACACCCTAAATAATATAGCAACACCTTTAACAACCTTAATAAACACCTACAAAAAACGATTAATGATTGTTGAAACGGCCTATCCTTTCACACTCACTAATGCAGACAGCGCTAATAATATTTTAGATAGTAATGCGCTTATTAAAGGGTATCCAGCTTCACAAGAAGGTCAGTTAAAGTATCTTAATAAATTAAAGACTATTATAGAAAATGCTGGTGGCGAAGGTTTAATTTATTGGGAACCGGCTTGGGTTTCAACAGGGTGCAGTACCCTTTGGAGACAAGGGTCACATTGGGATAATGCGACGCTATTTGACCAAAACAATAAAGCCACACTTGGTATGCAATTTTATAACGGCTCATTACAATAGTAACTCATGAGATATTTTAAATCTATATTCCCTCTTTTCTGCATCTTAATTTCTATCGGAACATTAAAAGCACAAACCAGAGAGGTCATCACACTAAAAAAAGGATGGAAATTTAATAAAGGCAACCACCCTGAAGCCGTAAAAAGTAACTTTAATGACTCTCAATGGGAAGATGTTACGGTTCCGCATGACTGGGCCATTTATGGGCCTTTTGATAAAGACATCGATAAACAGGTTGTTGCCATTGAACAAAACGGTGAAAATGTCGCCACAGAAAAAACAGGAAGAACTGGCGCTTTACCATATATTGGAGAAGCCTGGTACAGACATTCGTTTTCATTACCAAATTTCAATACTAATAAAAAAGCCATCATTCTATTTGAAGGTGCCATGAGCCAGCCAGAAGTATTTATTAATGGTCATAAAGTTGGAGAATGGAAATATGGTTATGCTTATTTTTATTTTGATATTACTGATTACATATCAACCACTCAAGAGAATACATTAGCTGTAAAGTTATCCAATCAAGGAGAGTCTTCAAGATGGTACCCGGGAGCAGGTTTGTATCGAAACGTTAGCATTATTATAAAAAACAAGGAAAGCATTGACCAATGGGGAACATTCATTACAACACCCTTAATTGCTCAAGAAATAGCTAAAGTAAATATTAAAACCAAAGTCTCTGGAGAGGATTTAAGAATGGTAACAACTATATTTGATGCTGATGGCGACAAGGTTAATTCTAATGAAACTGCTGAACTTTTCGACAATGAATTCGAACAAAATATAGCCGTTAACAATCCCAAACTTTGGAATCCTGAATCCCCGTATCTATACACAGCCGTTTCTCGATTATATGCTGGAAACGACTTGAAAGATGAGATAACAAAACGTTTCGGAATTAGACAGATTGAATACAACCAAAAGACCGGATTTAGTTTAAATGGAGAGATTACTAAGTTTAAAGGCGTTTGCTTACATCATGATTTGGGACCAATTGGTAGTGCTGTCAATAAATCTGCTTTAAGACACCAATTACGCATTTTAAAAGATATGGGTTGTAATGCCATAAGAAGTTCTCATAACATGCCTTCTATGGAACAATTGGAGCTTTGTGATGAAATGGGTTTTATGTTTTTAGCTGAAAGTTTTGACGAATGGGCAAAACCAAAAGTAAAAAATGGCTATAACCTTTATTTTGATGCATACGCTGAAAAAGATGTTGTTAATTTAGTGAGAGCTACCCGAAATCATCCATGTATTGTTATGTGGAGTTCCGGTAATGAAGTTCCAGATCAATGGGGAGCCGAAGGTGTCAAACGTGCCAAATGGTTACAGGATATTTTTCATCGTGAAGACCCAACAAGACCCGTTACTGTTGGTATGGATCAAGTAAAAGCAACTATGGAGTCTGGGTTTGGAGCTTTGCTGGATGTTCCTGGCCTAAATTATCGCGTGCATCTCTATGAGGAGGCCTATGAAAAATTTCCCCAAGGATTTATTTTAGGGTCAGAAACAGCCTCAACGGTAAGTTCACGTGGTATTTATAAGTTTCCTGTTGAAAAAGCCAGCATGAAAACCTATGATGATTTTCAGTCATCGTCTTACGATTTAGAATATTGTAGCTGGTCCAACTTACCAGATGATGATTTTGTATTACAAGATGATAAACCTTGGGTGATTGGTGAATTTGTTTGGACAGGTTTTGATTACTTAGGAGAACCAACACCTTATGATGGGGCTTGGCCATCTCGAAGTTCCTATTTTGGCATCAATGACTTAGCAGGTTTACCAAAAGACAGATACTATTTATATCGAAGTCGATGGAATACTAAAGACGAAACCTTGCATATATTACCGCATTGGAATTGGGAAGATCGCGAAGGCAAAACAACCCCCGTTTTTGTTTATACAAGCTATGATAGTGCCGAATTATTTTTGAATGGAAAGAGTTTAGGAATTCAACATAAAAATAATGATACCAAACAGAACAGATATCGCTTAATGTGGATGGATGTGCGATATAAACCTGGAACATTAAAGGTAGTTGCTTTTGATAAAGATGGTAAACCCGCTTCTGAAAAAGAAATTAAAACTGCTGGAAAACCTCATCAAATAGTTCTTGATTCTGATGTAAAAACCATCAAAGCGAATGGCGAAGATTTATGTTATGTAACGGTTTCGGTAGTCGACAAAAATGGCATTCCGTGTCCAACCGCTACGAATCAATTAAGATTTAAAGTAAAAGGAAAAGGCTTATTTAGAGCTGTTTGTAACGGTGACGCTACCTCTCTTGAATTATTCCATTTACCAACAATGAAATTATTTAGCGGAAAACTGGTAGTTCTTATTCAATCTACCGAAGACGCAGGTAATATCGAACTATCTGTTTCTGGTAAAGGATTAAAAAAAGGAAACATTTCTTTGAAGTCTTTTAAATAATGTGCCACGAAATGATTACGTTCATTCGGGAGATTTATATCCTATTGTTATAACTGTTTTCGCTGATGGCATTGTTTTTTTAAAAAAGTCTGCATTTTGAATCTGAACCACTGGTATTTGCATCATCATTGCTTTCATTTTATCACCCCTAAAAAAAGTGAATACGTCATAAAGGTCCTGCAATTCCCAATCGCTTAGTTCATTTTTATAATAATCTTTTACTGCACTGACTTCATCTGTAGATAAAAGCCGAACTGTGGGAAGCATGCCTGACTGAGCTATTGTTGTTTGGAAAATCTTGGCATCGGGATAAGCTGAAACCCCAACACTTTTCGCATCAGGAATTTCGGCACTTTCTAAAATTTGTATAGCAAAGGTGATTTCAGGATCATTTTGAGGGTTTTTAGGCGTATCAATTTTAGTTGCAAAAGGTTGTGCAGAGATTGAAAAGGGTAGTAAAAGTAATGCGAAAAAACAAAAAATTAGTTTCATGGTATAAGTTTTAAACATTAAAAAGTTTTATTTGAAAAGTGCTACTAGTTACTTAAAAAAGTCAAATTCTTTAATTTCCAGCTTTTTGAACACCTTTCGGCTTATGAAACAGCTCGAAGGATGTCCGCTCGTTGATTTTCGCACCTTCTTCATATCGGGTCGAATCTATGGTTTTACGGGCATACAACTTGCCAGGACCCTGTTTTTCTAGCATGAACCTGTAACCTCCATATTTGGGATACATCTTATGTTTATAGAGCATATTGAAATAGAATGTTCCAAAGGTACCGTCCTCGTTGGTACTGCCCCACAAATTTGGATCTGCGCAAGTGGCAGAAATAAACTCTGAGCCTTCTAAGGGATAGAAAATTAGCAACACGTCTTTATTTTGGTCTCCGTCATCTTCTTGTTGATTTTCTTCTTGATCCGGTATATTTATATATTTGTTAACAATACGGGTTGGTTTGGGGATGTTCACCTGAGGCAGAAAGACCGAAGCGGGCTCTGTTTTGATTTTAGAAAAGATAATATCACATCCTTTTGCATAATTTTTAAAACTAGGCTCATAATTCAATGGACCATAGGCCGGTTGATTGGCGTCCTCCTTAGAAATCCAACCCAAATACTGCCCATTAGCTTCTGGAATTACCGGTTTAATAGTTGAACTCAAATCACAGGAGAAGGTCTCACGGGCACCTTCACCAATTACGAGATGCGAACTAAATTGCAATTCGAAGGTCAGACAGTCCTTGATTCTTTCAATCATATCATAAGTATCGAGCGATACGTTAGTAATTATCCCCTCAAGTAAATGGGATGCAGCAACCCAATTAATCATATGGGTCGTCTCACTAATATCATGCTTTTTAGCACAATAGTCAGATGCCGTATCCATGGCATTCTCTAAGCCTATCTTTATTAATTCCTCGGCTTTTGTCTCCATGTTTCCATCTATTTCTTCATTTATATCAAAACACAACATACCATCCACATATTGAGGCCAGGCATACCAGTCTATATAATTTCTGATGGCATCGGCCAACAAAAGATCATTTTTTGCTGCTTTCTCTAGTTTTGGTAAGATAAAAGTTGTTAATAGTCCTTTGTACCATGCAATTGAATACTTACCGGTCGGATGTGACTGCCCTATACAATAAGAGTCGTTTTCGATATAGGCCTCCGCTATCAAATTCGACATTGCCTTATAATGACCAGTTGGCGATCGATCTCCGGCACCGGGAGCAGGAGTTCCTGCTCCTGAACCAGAGAAATGAGAGATAGGAATTCGTAAAGTTGAACCGTCCAATTCCGCCCAACTGAGAGCAACTTCTTTACCATCACCTTCATAGTTTATACCAATGAGCTTATTTTTAAAAACGCCACCTGAGATCTCCAACCAGGCCACACCGGGCATTACGAGGCCATCAGGTTCAAATTGAACCCCGGCTGTGAATCTTTCAAGCATTGGGCTGGTTAGACTTGCAATTGGCGTCATTGTAATCTCGGTCTCAGAAATTAGAAAACCCTTAGGAATAGTGAAAAGGTATTCCAAGCCATCAGTTCCTACTATTTCGATTTTGCCACCCTCAGGACCAATAGTTTCACTAGTAGAACTAGCAGCGTCTAGAGTTATTTCTGCAGACGCTGGATTTGGTTCGGGTAGAGAGGAGATTGGCTCTGGTTTCTTACATCTTATGCCCGTTAAAAGAAAAAAAGCAATAATAAAAATATATTTAAAGATTTGTTTCATGAGAATCGTTTTCATTAATATTTCTAAAAGCCGTTGCAATCTAAATAGGCGACAACAACACTTACAGCATCAAAAAATATTTTATTAAACCATTTATATTGTTTATTAAATTAGATTTTTACAAATTCCACCCTTCGGTTATTAGCCCTACCCGCATCATTTGAATTATCATGTAGAGGCTTAGACTCTCCGAAGCCGTTTGAATGTAGTCTTTCAGAGGCTATACCCATGGAAATCAATTTATTTTTTACCGTTTCTGCCCTTTGTTTTGATAAGGTTAAATTAAACTCATCAGCTCCTACATTATCGGTATGTCCTTCTACGCTAAATTTCAGCTCAGGATAATCAGTCATGATCTTATATATCTCATTAATAGTACCCATCGATTCTGCCTTCAGACTAGATTTTCCTGAATCAAACTTAATACCAGTAGTAATTATTTTACCATCCGTAAGTATTCTATCATATAATTTCTTTGCGCCTTCAGCAATTTTAACATTCTTAACAAGTGCCGGATCATTTAGGCGTTTATAAGCATAAATAGTTAGGCCCTTTGGATCTGCTTTTAGATTCGGAATATTGATCAACCTGCTCTCATCCAAATATACTTTTAGAGAACGAATATTGAATGAAATGGCTACATGTCTCCACAATGGCATATCACGGAAACTAGACCCATCAACAGTTCCTGAAAAATTACCAATTCTAACATTATTATGTCTAATGGTCATTTCTCTAAGGTCATTGAGCTCTGCAGGTTTTCTGCCATTTTCTGCAACTTTATCATAAAAGAAAATTTGATAGAGCGTATTGAGAGACGTAAAATAAATATCAAATTCTATCGTAAATTTTTCAGGCAAATAATCTCCTTTTTTATCGATCAAAGGAACAATTGCCGCATTTTCTTGATAGTTAATTACATTTTCTCCATCAAAGGTTGCATTTTCTACGTTCCCAGAATGGATATCCCATTTAGACGGGAATTCTCCATTTTCTTCATTCTCCAAGAGGTCTTCAAACAAAATCACATCCCCGGGAACAAAATCATATTTAGACCAAACTTTTAGAGTTTCATTATCGCTTTTAGATTCTGATTGAGAACCCTGATCTTTATTTTCAATTTCTTTTGAATTAGCATCTTGATTCTTACCATCAATCTCATCTTCAACCTTGTCTAAACCTTTATCCATCGTTTTATCAACTTTTCGATCGATTCTTCTTTCAACTTTATTTTTGAGTTTTTTTAAAATTTGTGATTCAGCAGAAATAGGGGCAAAAAGGAATAACCCAAGAAGTAGGAATACAATTGGTCTTTTCATCTTTTTATAGTTTTAATAGTTATATTTTCTATTTGAGAAGAGAATATTATAATTAAAATAATATAATATCCTCATTTAAAGATGATTAAAAAAAATATAATAAAACATGACAAATGTTATGTTTTATTATATTATCAATAATTTTAAACTATAATAAGAAATATTTGCTATAATTTATATTAATAATGAGAAAGCACTAAATAATTTATTGAATGAGTTAGTAGATTATTGTTTTTCGCCTGGATGATAGGTACTTACTGCTCTTTCTTTTACATCTTCTAAATAATAAGCAACATCTTTAAATTGAACATCAGCATACCGTTGGGCTTGATCGTTAAAGTGAGGCGAAGATGGATCACCACTTTGACCACCAGCAAGTATTGTTTTTGCCTTTACTTTATCTCCAAATTCAACAACAGCAACAAAACTATTACCGCGTGTTCCATAAATACGTTTTGTTGTTTGTTTGGTTCGCATACCAAAAGCAGCAAGTGCGCCCCATCTAGAGGTAGTCATACCAACAGGGATACTAGGCAAACTATCATTAAAGACTTGATTAATACTGCCGTCAAGCCTTTGGTATCTATTGATATCTCCCCAAGGTGTATTCCAAGAACCAAAATCTTCTTGCAACTTAGTAACGGCTTTTTCAAAAGCATTTAGACGTTCTTTAACTGTGGCTCTAGTAGAGAAATAAACAACTTTCTCCATATCGCTTAAATCTGAAGGAATCATGGCATCACGCAAAAATGATTGTCCGTAAAAATGCGCTAATGACATCCCTACTGATTCTTTTGATACTGCAAAATCCCAAGTACGTAAAACATCTATCGGTTCTTTTAAAGAAATAGGTTTATTAGAGACGTCATAGGCTTTAATTAAACTAGGAATGGCCAACTCAAAGGCAGGTAAATATGGATCGTAAGCCATTTCGATAAGTTTATCTAATGTTAAGTTTTGTGCTTTTTCTAATAAGCGAATGGCATGCACACCTCTAAAATTTTCTTGGTCTATTGACATGTATTTTGGGTAGTCATTTACTTTTGGACTGTTTTCTGCAGCTGCGGTAAAAGGAGTAGAATTGCAGTTTTGAATCCATCCATTAGATGGATTTATTACTGTAATAATTTCATCAACAGTATGCAATCCTTTCCAGTCTGTTTCTGGATTACTACCATCAACGGGGTTTGCATAATCAAAGGTTGCATTTCTGTTCGGAATAAAATCGCCATGGTAATAAGCAATAGTTCCGTCAGCATCTGCATATACCGTATTGTTTGAAGAATTGGTTCGCATATCCATCATCTTCCTAAACTCATTGTGATTATTTAATTTAGTTCTGGTAAATGATTGGACTAAAGCATTTATTGGATCCCACATAATAGCAGTTGCAACCCAAGCGCTGTCATTTTTTTGGGTAATGGGACCATGATGCGTTCTGTACATTGTGAAATCTTTAGTTTTTAAAACACCATTTTCTGTATATTTCAACGTTTGATTGATGGTTTCTAAGGGTCTTAGTTCATTACCATATTTGTAATTATATCTTTTATCTGTCTCTATAATCGTTTCTACAAAATCATCCTTAATATCGGTATAGGTAGATGTATGCATCCAACCTGTTTTTTCATTAAATCCTTGATAGACAAAAAACTGTCCCCATGTTACAGCGCCATAGACATTTAATCCTTCTTCACTAACCACATGAACTTCGCCTCGAAAAAAGAACGACGTATGCGGGTTAATTAAAAGCATGGAGTTCCCAGATTCCGTTAATTTTCCAGAAATAGCAAAACCATTGGATCCAGCAGGTTCTAATTCATTAGATTTTATAATTTCTTCCGTGTCCTTTTTAAAACTATCTTGAGTTTGATTTTCATAAAAATCTTGTATCTTTTTTGTAGAAATGCCCTCAATATCACCACCAATAGAACCTTCACTAAAATACATAGGCATCCAAGGTTCAAAATGAGTTAACAATCTCGGTTTAACTTCGGGATGCGTTTGTAAGTAATAATTAATTCCATCTGCAAAGGCATCACATAATTCTTTTAACCATTGGGGACTATTCTCATAGTTTGAAATAGCCTCTTCTTTAGTCATAAACAACTTGGCTCTAAGATCACTATAAAGTGCTTGTTCACCTTCAACTTCTGCAAGTCGGCCAATGGCCCACATATAATTTTGTTCTACACGATTAAAATCATCTTCACATTGCGCATAAAGTAATCCAAAAACAGCATCAGCATCTGATTTACCATAAATATGTGGCACGCCAAAATCATCTCGTATAATTTGGGTATTAATAGCGTGTTTTGCCAAACGTTCATATTCAACTTGTAGTGAAGTAACTGGTTTAGCACAGGAGATTGCAATTAGGAATAATAATAAATAAATGATTCTCATGATGATTTCAATATTAAATTCATTTAAGCGTAATAATAAATTACATATCGCTAATATAAATTTAAAAAATTAGAATATTTAGATTTCATTTTCGCGATGGTTTCTTTAATAATTTTATTATTTACGTAACTATAGCCCATAACTAACCCATCTTTTTTCTCATTGCCAATAAAATAATTACTATATGGATGGGCTGTAACACACTTATGTTTTAAATATAAGGTTAAATCTTTATCGCTAATATCATTATTTAGGTGTCCAATAATGTACAATCCCGTATTTTTTGGATTAATTAAAAAAGAACGTTTAATGGTAATTAAAACAAATTAAATAGAGCTAACAATCATTCTAAAACGAACAAAGAAAAGGTTCTTTAGTAATTACTATTTAAACCCATAAAAAAAGCCAACTTTAAAAAGTTGGCTTTTCCTTTTTTAAGTGCGGGCGGGGAGACTCGAACTCCCACACCTCGCGGCACTAGATCCTAAGTCTAGCGTGTCTACCAATTCCACCACGCCCGCAAAAGGATTGCAAATATAATCAAGATTTTTAAATTGCAAACACTTCCCTATAAAAACCTTCAATTTTTATTACTTTTGAAGTAAATAAAATTTCAACATGAAAAACGTACAAGCATACATTCAAGAGCACAAAGAACGATTTTTAAATGAATTAACAGAACTACTTAAAATTCCATCAATAAGTGCCGATTCTGCCTATAAAAACGATATTTTAAAAACAGCCGAAGCCGTGAAAATAAGTCTTGAAAAGGCGGGTTGTGATACGGTTGAAATATGTCAAACAATGGGATATCCTATTGTTTATGGCGAAAAAATATTTGATGAAACCTTACCAACAGTACTTGTTTATGGCCATTACGATGTGCAACCTGCCGATCCGTTAGAATTATGGACGTCGCCCCCATTTGAACCCGTTATTAAAAAAACTGAAACTCATCCACATGGTGCTATTTACGCAAGAGGTGCTTGTGATGATAAAGGACAAATGTATATGCACGTGAAGGCTTTAGAATTTATGACCAAAACCAACCAACTACCCTGTAATGTAAAATTTATGATTGAAGGTGAAGAGGAAGTTGGTAGTGTCAACCTTTCAACATTTGTGAAAGAAAATCAGGAGAAACTTAAAAACGATGTTATTTTAATTTCAGATACTGGTATGATTGCTAACGATATCCCTTCTATCACTACGGGATTACGAGGCTTAAGTTATGTGGAAGTTGAAGTTACAGGTCCGAATCGCGATTTACATTCAGGGCTTTATGGTGGTGCTGTTGCGAATCCTATTAATATATTGACCAAAATGATTGCCTCGCTTCACGATGAGAACAATCATATGACCATACCAGGTTTTTATGATAAAGTTGAAGAACTTTCAGAAGCAGAACGAGCCGAAATGGCAAAAGCACCTTTCAATTTAGAAAACTATAAAAAAGCCTTAGATATTGAAGCCGTATATGGTGAACAAGGGTACAGCACTAACGAGCGAAATTCAATTCGTCCTACGTTAGATGTAAATGGTATTTGGGGAGGCTACACAGGCGAAGGTGCCAAAACCGTTATTGCAAGTAAAGCCTTTGCTAAAATCTCCATGCGATTGGTACCGCATCAAGAATGGGAAGAAATCACAGCACTATTTACTAAACATTTTGAGAGTATCGCCCCAAAAGGCGTGAAAGTGAAGGTAACACCTCATCATGGTGGCCAAGGCTATGTAACGCCTATCGATAATATTGGCTACCAAGCAGCTTCAAAAGCATATCAAGAAACTTTTGGTAAAACACCAATACCGCAACGTAGCGGTGGCAGTATTCCTATTGTGGCTTTATTTGAACAAGAACTAAAAAGCAAAACCATCTTAATGGGCTTTGGGTTGGATAGTGATGCAATTCATTCACCAAACGAACATTTTGGCGTTTTTAATTATTTAAAAGGTATTGAAACCATTCCTTATTTCTATAAATATTTTGTAGAGTTATCTAAATAATTTGGGTGTTACCACCTTTTACTTTTAAGAAGGAGAAGGTGGTCGCGCTTTTCGTTGCAATCTTTTACAATCGTAAAGAGATTTTAACTATACATACGAAGTATTCATGATTTCAATATTATAAAATAGTAACCAAAGAATAATCGCTAACACGTTCAAGACCGCTAAATGAAAAACCAGCATACCAACCACCTCATTGAACTTTTAATTGGGACTCTTTTTATCAGTACTTCAGGTGTTTTAGGAAAGTTTATCGATTTACCTACACCAGTTATCATTTGGTTTCGTAGTGCTTTAGGGGCGCTATTTCTGTATGTGTTTTGTCGATATAGAAAATTCAATATTAAAATTAATTCACGTAAAGATATTTCAACCATTCTATTAAGCTCTGTTCTGTTAGGGGTGCATTGGATTACGTATTTCTACGCCTTAAAACTTTCAAATGTAGCATTGGGGATGTTATCGCTCTTTACGTTCCCTGTAATTACAGCATTATTAGAACCCTTATTTATAAAAACGAAACTCAATGTAATTCATATATTTTTGGGCATCATTGTGCTAATAGGCATCTATATACTGGCACCACATTTTAACTTTGAAAGTTCTCAGGTAAAGGGTATTTTACTGGGAATTTTTTCTGCATTTTGTTACGCACTAAGAAATCTTTTTTTGAAACAACACGTTGGACAATATAGCGGAACAACACTTATGATGTATCAAATTTCTGTATTAGCTATATTACTAATTCCAGTGATGTTTACCATGGATGTTAGCAATATTACAACACAATTTCCTTATGTTATTTTATTAGCGCTAATTACAACCGCTATTGGTCATTCCATATTTATCCATAGTTTAAAGTATTTTTCAGTAAGTACCGCAAGTATAATTAACAGTATTCAACCGGTTTTAGGAATTATCATGGCCTTCTTTTTTCTAAACGAAATTCCCACTTGGAATACGTTTTTTGGTGGTTCATTAATTCTAGCCACGGTTATTATTGAAAGTGTAAGGTCTCGAAAAGGATAAATCAAATTTTTATAAAATATTTTAACTCTACATTTGTAGAATTGAAATAAATGCTCTATGTTTGTAGAGTTAATTCTAAAATGTAGTAAATGCAACTATCCAAAACCGAAGAAGACTTAATGAACTATTTATGGAAACTTGAAAAAGGATTTATGAAAGATTTACTTGATGCCTATCCAGAACCCAAACCAGCTACAACAACGGTTGCAACGCTTTTAAAACGCATGACAGATAAGGGTTTTATTGCCTATAAATTATATCGAAATTCTAGGGAATATTATCCGCTAGTTAAAAAGAAAGATTATTTCTCCAAGCATGTAAACGGTCTTATAAAAAACTTTTTCAATGATAGTGCTTCTCAGTTTGCATCATTTTTTACCAAAGAAACTAATCTCACAAAAGAAGAATTGGAAGACTTAAAAACCCTAATAGACAACCAACTTAAAAACAAATAAATATGGAAATCTATATATTAAAATCTGGTTTGTGCTTAGCTGCATTTTACGGGTTCTATAAATTATTGTTGGAAAAAGAAAGTTTTCACAACTTTAAGCGCTTTTATTTATTAGCATCTTTAGTTTTAGCATTTGTAATTCCTTTAATTACATTTACAGAATATAGAGACATTATCCCTCAAGAAGTACCTTTATTTTCTACTGAAATACCTCAAAATACAATAACAAAAACAACACTGGCAGCTTACTTAGCCATTGTTTTCTATAGTATTTATGGTTTGGGTGTTTTCCTTTTTGGTTTTAAGTTTTTAAAAAACTTATTGGAACTAGTTATTAAAATTAAACGGAATCCTAAATTTAAAAACGAAAGTCTAATTAATGTTCTGCTACAAGATTTAGTAATTCCGCATACATTTTTCAGTTATATTTTTTTAAATAAACAGAAGTTTGAATCGCATCAAATACCTAAAGAAGTTTTACTGCATGAAGAAACCCATGCAAAACAGAAACATAGTATAGATGTCGTGTTTATTGAAATATTCCAAATACTCTTTTGGTTTAATCCATTCATCTATTTAATAAAGCGTAGCATTAAATTAAACCATGAATTTTTAGCAGACCAATCCGTTTTAAATAAGGGTGTTATACCTTCTAAATATCAACAAATTTTATTGGCATTCTCATCAAATGCATCTGAACCCCAATTGGCAAATGCCATTAATTATTCATCAATCAAAAAACGATTTACAATTATGAAAACACAAACATCAAAACAGAGCTTATGTATTAAAAGTTTTATTCTATTACCGTTATTAGTTATTTTAACCTTTAGTTTTAGCAATAAACAAATTGTAACACATCAACAAAAAGCCACTCCTAAAGAAATTACTGAATATAACCAACTTGCAAAAAAGTACAATGTAATGTCAGAAAGTGGTGAGTTTATTGTGAAAAAAGAAGAAATAGAGCGCTTAAACTATCTTTATAACAAGCTGTCTGTTACCCAACGAAAAACGGCTGAGCACTTTCCTGTTTTCCCACCACCCCCACCTGCTCTAACAGCTCCCAGCGTGGTGCAAGGTGATGTTATTGATCTTCCGCCACCACCACCATTCCCACATGAACCAAATAATCCTTCAAAACAATTATTAGACGCTAAGAAAAAGTATGATGAAAAAGCAAACGACTATTCAGAAGCCATGCAAGCTTATTTTAAAGAAAAAAAAGGCAATCTTTCAGATTTAAGGAAAATGTACGACAACACAATGATTCTTTATAAAAAATATTCATATTTAGCGAAAAAAGAATTAGAGTCCTCAAAAGATTAAAAAACACAAAAAAAAATTCAAAGCAGTTAATTTTACAATTGGCTGCTTTTTTTATCAATTAATGTAACAAATCACCCGCTTTAGCGTTCTAATAGACAATCAATCAAAATCAATCATCTTATGTTAAAGCAATTTTTTATTATCTGCTCAGGGGCAGATACAGATATTTTAGAGAACTGTTCAACTGGTGAACAAAACAAATATGCAGGTATTGGCGCTACCGTTTTCTTTACGGCTGTTATGGCATTTATAGCTGGTAGTTATGCCCTTTACACCGTTTTCGATAATCTGTATACCGCTATTTTCTTCGGTCTTATATGGGGATTACTTATTTTTAATTTAGATCGATATATTGTATCGACCATAAAAAAAACAGGCCATATTGTAGATGAGCTCATCCAAGCGTCTCCAAGAATTTTATTAGCTGTTATTATTGCCGTTGTTATTTCTAAGCCATTAGAACTAAAGATTTTTGAAAAGGAAATAAATCAGGTTTTACTCGAACAAAAAAATGAGCTTACACTTGCTAACAAAAATCAAATTGCTGAACAGTTCACACCAACTATTGAAGGTTTAAATAATCAAATAACATCATTACAAAAAGAAATCAATACTAAAGAAGCCGAAGTTAATGCCCTTTATGATACTTATATTTCAGAAGCTGAAGGTACGGCGGGCACAAAACTTATTGGAAAAGGGCCTGTTTACAAAGAAAAACGAGATAAACATGATGCGTTATTAGCTGAATTACAGCAATTAAAAAATGAAAATAAAGCAAAGATTTTAGATACTGAGACGCAAATTGCATCTCTAAAAGGTGATTATGAAACTCAAGTAGTGAATACGCAACCTATCATTAATAATTTTGATGGGTTAATGGCTAGAGTAAACGCATTAAGTGAGCTTCCTTGGTTACCTTCATTTTTTATATTCCTTTTATTTCTAGCAATAGAAACATCACCAATTTTGGCAAAATTACTATCACCAAAAAGTTCATACGATTTCAAATTAGATGATGAAGAATCTGCTGTCAAAACAAATGTGCTTCAAAACAAACATCAAAGGGATATCATGTTAAAAACTGATTATGCCATTAACGATCGTATTTATGCTGATATTGAACATGAAGAAGAATTATACACCTACAAGCGTAAAAAAGCAAGAGAACTCATGCAACTTCAAGCTGATGCGTTTTTTAAGCATCAAAAAAACATACTTTAATAGATTTTAAGCTGTCGTTTTATATTTAAAGTGCTCATATAATTCTCTACAACCTAATCCAATAATAGAAAGTTTTTTGTTTTTTAAAATGGCTTCATCATGCAAACCTGTCATGGCCTTCACACCGTAACGGTCCATCCATTCTACTTCTTCTATACTAATGGTAAGAGTATTAACGCGTTCAAAAATATTATTGAATTCGTTTTGAAACAATTCTAAACTTCTTCTGTCTAGAATGCCTTTTAATTTAAAAAAATTGTGACTGTGAGTAATTTTAAGATTCATAACAGTATAATTTTAATGTTAAACGATAAATTTGGGCTATTAATCATTTGATTTACATGTAAATATAAATACTAAACAAGGGTACAGCATTATTTTTTCGATGAACAGAATTTATCTTTAGTTAAAAAAATATTTAGTGTCAAAATAATCGATGTTTAACATTTTTAAAGCAAGATTTTGCTATTTTTACTCACATTAAGTTCAAATTCAATCCAAAAATACTCATGAAAAAATATATTTTAATCATATGTAGCATCATCATAAGTCATGCCTGTTTTTCACAATCAACAGAACAAGACGATAAAGACGAGATACTTTCGGTATTAAAGTCACAACGTTTGGCGTGGTCTAAAAATAATATTGAGGAATTTATGGAAGGCTATTGGAAAAGCGATTCTCTTAAATTCTATGGAAGTAATGGTGTAACATATGGATGGAAAAACACATTAGAACGCTATAAAAAAGCCTATCCAACTGAAGATCACACAGGGAAATTGAATTTTAAAATCAATGCTATTTCACCAATAACCGAAGAGGCTTATTACGTAATGGGTGAATATCATTTGAAACGTAATGCTGGAAATGCTACTGGAATTTTTATGATAATTTTTAAGAAGATTGATGGTGAATGGAAAATTATTGCTGATACATCTAGCTAATCAAGTATGAATCATAAAGCCATAAACTGGGGAATAATTGGCGTAGGCGATGTCTGTGAGAAAAAAAGTGCTCCCGCCTATCAAAAAGTAGATGGCTTTTATTTAAAAGCTGTGATGCGCAGAGATCTTGATAAAGCGAAAGACTTTGCTAAACGTCATCAAATTGAAACCTTTTCTAATAATGCCTCTGAGTTAATTAATAACCCAGAAATAGATGCTATTTATATAGCAACACCTCCAAATAATCATTTAGAATATGCATTAAAAGTTGCTGAAGCTGGTAAAATTTGTTGTATAGAAAAACCAATGGCAGTCACATTTAAAGAATGTCAAACCATGCTTTCTGCTTTTCAAAAAAAGAATTTACCTCTTTTTATTGCTTATTACAGAAGAAGCCTTCCGAGATTTGAACAAATAAAAACTTGGATTTATCATAAAGAAATAGGCGATATCAGGCACATCCATTGGTCATTCCACAAACCGGCTAATGAAATAGATATGTCTAAGAATTATAACTGGAGAACCGATAAGCGTATTGCTTTAGGCGGTTATTTTGATGATTTAGCCTCTCATGGTCTAGACTTTTTTCATTATATTTTAGGAGACATTGAATCTGTCAATGGACAAAGTCTCAACCAACAAGGTTTGTATTCGGCTAAAGATGCTCTATCGGCCTCATGGATTCATAAAAACGGTATTACTGGTTCAGCTTTTTGGAATTTTGGATCTTGGAAACGAGAAGATACTGTTGAAATTATAGGAAGTAAAGGTTCCATCGTATTTTCAGTTTTTGATAAAAACCCTGTTCAACTAATCACCTCAAATGGAACTGTCAGCTTAACTATTGAGCACCCTGAGAACATCCAACTGTATCACGTTCTAGCCATGAAGACCCATTTAGAAGGCACCAAAGAACATCCATCTACTGGAAAAACAGCACTACATACCGCTTGGATTATGGATAAAATTCTTGGTAGGATTTAAAACTTTCCGTTAAGATGAAACAACAATACATGTATCTTGTTTTTGTTATTGCTGGTTTAATTACAGTTTACGGGCTTATAACCGGAAAATTCCTTTTTCTTTTGTTAATGCTTCCGTTAGGATTTGGTCTCTTTAAAAAAAAAGATAATGAGGAATAACTAATTAGGTTTTCTTTACATACTTAGTGATAATAACGATTTGCTGCCCATCAACCTTTCCTTCTATGTATTCTGCATTTTCAGGATCTAAACGAATATTTCTTACCGCTGTCCCTTGTTTAGCGACCATACTGGAGCCTTTAACTTTTAAATCTTTCACTAAAACAACAGAATCTCCAGCTTCTAAGATAACGCCATTAACATCTCTGTGAATAATTTTATTAGCCTCATCTTCATGTTCACCACTTGCTCTGGCTAATGCTAAGGCTTCATCATCCAAATACATCATATCTATTAAATCTTTCGGCCAACCTTCATTACGAAGCCTTTGAAGCATTCTCCAAGACATAATTTGCACAGCTACGAATTCACTCCACATACTATCATTTAAACAACGCCAGTGGTTTGCGTCCATATCTGAAGCACCTTCAATTTGATCTAAACACGCGGCACAAACCAAAAGACTATTATCAACTGATTCATTCAAGGAAGGCGGTATTGTATATGGTTTTAAATCGTTTGAATGCTTACATAGTTCACAGCTATTATTGCTTCTTTCTTGCAATGTATTAAGTACGCTCATTCTGTTTGTTTTGTTTTTGCAATATTACATTTTAATAACAGTTCGTACAAGTAAGATTTATACGCTTTAAAAAATCAAAAAAAGGCACCAAATTGGTGCCTTTTTAAAATATATAAATTTATATATTAAAATTTAACATAGGTGTAAACAGCATCGCCATGGCTTTTAGAGTATTTACTAAATGCTTTACCTTCTTCTTCAGTAAAAGCAGCTTCCATAAGCTCACTATTTTTATCGAACATGGCTTCTAAATCTGATAACGATTCTATCATAAAGGCCTCAACAAAATCTCTCTTATCATGACCCCATGCATGCATACTTGGCCAATAACCTTTTATGTAATCATTTTTCATGATCACCTCATCCTGTATTTTTTTCATGAATCCGTTAAACTCTTTTGCACTTCCATCTTTAGGATAAGCCATTTTATTAGTTCTCATATAAAGAATCATATCTTTCGTCATCTCCTCCTTAGGCAGTTTTGCTCCAGGCATAGTCGCGTAAATTTCGTCTGAATGATACATTGAAAATACTGAATTAAATTTTTTCAAAAACGCTTCTCTAGCATCAGCATCCGGCCAAGCTTCTTTTTCTAACTCAGAATTTCTGGCTGAAGCTAAATCAATATCTGCCCATGTAGGATATACTTGTACATATAGAACCTCATTACTATTTGGCGTTAACAAATGTGTGTGGTAACTAGATCCCATAATATGCTCATTCTTACTAGTTACTTTCTCTCTATATTCTTTTTCCATAGCTTTCCATTCATCCATGGTGCCTTGATAATCCTTGCTCCAATACATGGTGGTTACAGAAAAATAATCTGGTCGATCTTCATCTTGAGAAAAAGATGTTGTACTAAATAACAATAGCGCAGCAGCTATTGCGGTAAAAAAACGGTTGGTTGTTTTCATAATTTGATAAAAATTAAAGTTATTTATTGATTAAAATTAAATACTATTTTAAGATTAGGGTTAATCTATACTATGCTATTAATTCAACTTAAATCAAGGGAATAGATTTTAAATATACAAAAAAAAATGACTTTTTTTTTAAATTAGGCCCCTATTTTTAAAACTTATTATTTGGTCACGAAGTTTTTTAGGCATTGCTTTAATTACCATATCGTAGCTGTGGTCTATAAGTTCGAGCACAAATTTCGGCTGCAATTCACCTTTATAAATAGCAATTGTATTCCAATGTTTATTACTAACATACGGACCGGAAAAAATACTTTCGTATTGTTCTCTTAGCGCAATAGTATACTCTGGGTCACACTTTAAAGTTACAGACGCTTCCCCTTTTTCCCATGTATCTAACGGTGCCATTACAAACATTTTTCCCAATACTTTAAATACCAACACATTGTTATCAAAAGGGAATTCTTCTGTAACAGCTTCCTTTTTTATACAGTATTCTCGAAGTTGTTCTATATTCATTTTATTGAATGCTATACAAAACCGGTTTACTAGGTGAAGCATCATTCTCAAAGGGCGCTATTTGAAGGTTTAAAAAATAGGTGCCATCATTTACCGTATTAGGCACAAAAATAAATTCTGTGATAGTCGCATCCATTCTTAATTTTCCGTTAGTATTCCAAAAAGCATGATGAGCCAGTAATTCTCCGTCATCCTTTTCTTTATCAACACTTGGTAAATCAATTAGTAAGTGCTTAACCCCCTTTTCTTTTAAATATTTAGCCCCATCTTCTAACAAATAAGGTGGATTAGTGTTTGAATATTGCTTAGATAATTTATCCTTCATATTAGGAATCGTTCTAATGACTATGGCATCTCTTTTTTTATTCCCTAAAGCATACTGAATTTGTTTTTTTGAAATTACAAAGTCTCCTTTATAATTTTCCGGAGCCACTGTAATGACTTCTGCTAGAAAGAAAAACTGTTTTAAATGCTGATTAATAGAATGCACTTTTTCTGTAATATGACCAACACATTCTGTATGTGTTCCATGACCATGCGGATTAAAATAAATATCGTTAAAATTTATACATGCGCCCTCTGCTACACTTGCTGTCCATTCACCATCTTTAACAGGCTCTATTCTTGGTGCATCAATATACCAGGCATTAAGGTTCTTTTTTGACGCTTGAAGCGGAATGGAAATATCAATAGGTTTTTTTAAGTCTATTGTATATGTATTTGAGTTGTATTTAATTTTTGCAATCATTATAAATTTATTTTAAATAGATCTGAAGCAATGCCATCGCTTAAAAATTTTCCTTTTTTTGTGACTCGTAATTTATTGTCATTAATATACAATAAATCATTATTTATATGATGATGGGCTTGTTCTAATAAATACTTTTTATATATTTTTCCAAAATCTTGCTCTACTTTTTCTAAAGAAACACCCCAAATAGTTCTTAAACCTGTCATAATATACTCATTATACCTATCTGTTTTTGAAAGCGTTTCTAATTCAATTGGCAGCGTATTTTCTTGTAATGATTTAATGTATTTTGTATTGTTTCTTACATTCCAACCTCTTTGAGTTCCATTGAATGAATGTGCCGAAGGACCTATCCCTAAATAGGATTTGCCCTGCCAATAAGCCGAATTATTCTTACTAAAACAACCGGATTTTCCAAAATTAGATAATTCGTAATGAATAAATCCTGACCCTTCTAATTTGTCAATCATTAAATAAAATTGCTGTTGTGCCTGCTCATCATCAACATCCTTAACGATTCCTTTTTTTATAAAAGAATCTAAGGCCGTTTTTGGCTCAACCGTTAAAGCATAACTTGAAATATGAGGAATATTAAACGCTAAAGCTGTTTCTATATTTTTCAGCCAATTTTCATGGCTTAAACCTGGAATGCCATAAATTAAATCGATGGAAATATTATCGAAATACTTAGTAGCTTCTTCAATACATTGTTTGGCTTCATGAGTATTATGAGCGCGATTCATGAGTTTTAAGTCTTTCTCAAAAAACGATTGGATACCAATGGAAAGCCGGTTAATTGGCGTATGTGTTAATGCTTTTATTTGTTTATTTGACAAATCGTCCGGATTGGCTTCTAAGGTAATTTCGGGATTGTCTGAAACCTTATAGTGTTTATAAATGGTATCAAAAATCAATAATAATTCATCAATAGTCAGTAAAGACGGAGTTCCACCACCAAAATAAATCGTTTCAATCGTTTGGCTAAAAAATTCATCCTTTCGCAATTCGAGCTCTTTTACTAGCGCATTAACCAGTTCGGCTTTCTTTTTTATCGATGTTGAAAAATGAAAATCGCAATAATAACAAGCTTGCTTGCAAAATGGGATATGAATGTAAATTCCTGACATTATTTTTTAATTCTGCCTTCGTTCTGCTTAACAAAAGCACTCCAACCGGAATAACTTTTTCCTAAAACTACCTTCCCTGAATTATAAAAATGGCAAACCGCCGCAGCCAGACCATCCGTCGCATCGAGGTTTTTAGGCAATACTTTTAATTGCAACAAACTTTGCAACATTTTTGCTACCTGTTCTTTACTAGCATTACCATTACCTGTAATGGCCATTTTAATTTTTTTTGGTGAATACTCAGTGATTGGGATTTCTCTGCTTAAACCTGCAGCCATAGCCACACCTTGTGCCCTACCAAGCTTGAGCATACTTTGTACATTTTTCCCAAAGAAAGGCGCTTCAATAGCAATCTCATCTGGATGATGTGTATCAATAAGCTCTATTGTCCTCTCAAATATGAGCTTTAATTTTAGATAGTGGTCGTCGTATTTTTTTAAATCAAGTTCATTAAGTTGAACAAACTGCATCTTTTTTCCAACTACTTTTATAAGACCAAAACCCATAATGGTTGTTCCTGGATCAATTCCTAAAATAACTTGTTCTTTAATCATTTCCGCAGTAATAACAACCCGTTAAAGAAATAGATACACCGATAGATATATTTAACACATTACCATTAAATGAACCAAAACCTTCACTTACAGGATTAAAATCATCACTAAACCCAGAAATGTAAGAACCATCGAGGTACAGCGATAAACTATCTGAAAAGCCATAATGAAATTCTATTCCGCCCATAACATTTAAAAAGGAAGTTTTATTTTCAGGATAATTCCCTAATGGTTTTACAAAAGAATATCCCGGTCCGGCATGAATAAAAACACCCATATTAGTCGGAAAAAAACTAAATATTCTTGATGCATTAAAGACCAATTGCATATTCAAACGTGTATAATTCACCTTAAATTCTGGTGTATTCTCTAGATTTGAAAATCTATTAAAGCCGAAATCTAATTTAGATCCCAATTGTGATGAAAACATATATTGAACACCTAAGTTCACCGTTGGAAAATTAATAGCTTTTGATTCAAAATTACTAACAAATCCATCTGAAGACTCACTATTGACGCCAACAGATATTTGAGCTTTTAACGTACTGGTATCGACTTGAGAAAAACCTAAAAACGTGAAACTGGTAAAACCAATTAAAAAAAATACATACTTATAACTTTTAAAACCTAAGGCCATCTAATAATATTGGTTTAATTTGCAATAGTAAACTCACCTTTTAATATTGCAAACGCTACATTACAAAACTAAACAATTCTTTTTTGTACTTATCAAAATAAGTCTCGTAGTTACTGCTTTTTATTCTATTTACTTTAAACTTGCAAAAAACAACCATTTAGAATTTCATAATTTTGTTCAAATTTTGACCAAAAATGATGCGTTTTCTCTAAAAACTATCATTTTTCTAGTTTTATTGAGTGTTTTTAACTGGTTCTTTGAAATTTTTAAGTGGCAAATTTTAATTAGTTCGATAAAAAAAATTAATTTCCAACAAGCTCTAAAACAATGTTTAGGCGCATTAACCGTATCAATATTTACACCAAACAGAATCGGTGAATATGGAGCAAAAGCGATTTACTTCACTAATAATTTTAGGAAACGTGTTGTGCTTATTAATGTATTAAACAACTTTCTTCAAATGGGAGTTACGACGATTTTTGGTATGATAGGTTTATTTTTATTTAGGCCAATACATTCAACGTTAAACATAAAATATTCACTGTTTTACCTCTTTATTTTTCTATTACTAGTTGTTTTAATAATTATGGTTCTAAAAAAAATATCGCTTAAAATTAAAGGGTTTTCATTTAGAAAATTAAAACATTTTATATTGCATTTCTCAAGAAAAAAATTAATTTTAGTAACTGTATTTTCTTTTGGCAGATTTCTTATTTTTTCCTTTCAATTTTATTATTTATTAACCATTTTCGACATCGATTTAAGCTATCTTAACGCTATGAAAATTATCACTAGTATGTATCTTTTAGCATCTATAATACCGTCTATTTTTTTATTTGATGTCGTAATAAAAGGGAGTGTTGCCGTATATCTGTTTTCATTGATTGGGGTGAATGAATTGATTGTGTTAAGTATTGTAACCATCATGTGGATTCTTAACTTTGTGCTTCCTAGTATTGCAGGCAGCTATTATGTCCTCCAATTTAATTTCCCAAAAGACAACAATTAATCATGACAATAATTATCATAGGCATTACCATTATATACTTACTTTTAATCGCTCGATTTGTTCATGGTTTCGAAAAGGTAGACACTTTTAAATTAAGAAATCTTATTCCTGAAACACGATTTTCGGTAGTGATTCCTTTTAGAAATGAAGTTATAAATTTACCTCAGTTATTAACTTCTATACAAGCATTAAAATACCCTAAACACCTTTTTGAAATTATTTTTGTTGATGATGATTCTGAAGATAATTCTGTTGAAATTATTAAAGATGCTATTGGCTCTTCAGCAAATATTTCCATTATTAAAAACGAACGGAAAAGTAATTCGCCAAAAAAAGATGCTATTGCTACAGCCATAAAAAGAGCAAATTTTGACTGGATTATCACCACCGATGCAGATTGCGTGCTTCCAAAATATTGGCTCGATAGTTTTGATGAATTTATACAACAAAACCAAGCAACATGCATAGCAGCTCCAGTAACCTTTGATATTACTTCCAGTTTATTAAATAAATTTCAGGTACTTGACATGCTTAGTTTACAAGGCGCAACTATTGGAGGTTTCGGAATAAAAAAACCATTTTTATGTAATGGCGCTAATTTTGGGTATACCAAACAACTATTTAATAATGTAAATGGTTTTGAGGGCAATACCAATATTGCTAGTGGTGATGATATTTTTTTACTTGAAAAAATAATCAAAAAACACCCTAAAGAGATTCATTTTTTAAAATGTGAAGACGCCATCGTCACTACCCCATCACAACTCAATTTGAATCAACTCATTGCGCAACGAAAACGGTGGGCTGCCAAAACAAGTTCTTACCGTAATTTGTTTGGAAAACTTACAGGATTGATGGTGCTTTTAATGAATGTCACAATCATAATAAGCGTTTTACTATGTGTTTTCGGATTTTTAAATGGGAGAACCCTGTTTTATATTGTATTTATTAAGTTTAATATTGACACGCTTTTAATTTACAAAGCCGCAACATTTTATCACCAAAAGGAGATTCTAAAAAGCGTGATTTGGGGATTTTTTATCTATCCTTTTTTTAGTGTTTATATTGCTTTTCTTTCTGTATTTACGAGTTACAAGTGGAAGGATAGACAGTTTAAAAAGTAATAAAATGACTCTTTTCAATATAAGTTTAGCTTTGGTTATAATTTAAGTTATGAACTTAATCGACGTGGATAATAATAGGTAATTTGAATTCAGTTTTAACTTGCTGACCTCGTTTTAATGCTGGAAATATTTTAGGCAAAGCCTCTAAACTTTCAGCTAGTAAGGCTTTTATATTTGGTATTTCTAGACTTGTAACAGAATCAACGTTTACACTTAATAAGGATATAACGCCTTTATCTGAAACCTGAAGTTTTAAGTTAACCGTGTCTTTAATATCTTGAGTGACAACAATGGTATCTTTCTGTAAATGGCTTGTAATATGGCTCGTTAAAGTTGTTTCAAAACACTGTTTCCGTTCTTGCTTGGCAGATGACGAATCGCATACCGAAAAGGAAGGATATTCATCAACATCGTTCCAATTAAAGGTTTGCAGCTCTTCCTTTAAAATAGCTTCGGAAGATGTTTTTTTTACATTAAAATACTCACAGGACATGAGCATTAAAATAGATAAAAAAACGCAAACTTTCTTCATGGTTTTAAACTAAAACCGAAAAGTACAATTTTTTTCGGTTATCAATCTTCCTTTTTGCCTTCTTTAACGAATTTCTCCTTGTTAAGCTCATGTATTCTGTATTCAACTAGACTTAAAAAATTGCTCTCAGGAAATCTTATTTTAAAAACTTTATATATAGTTATTCGGGTTTCTATATCTTTATAATATTGGTCTTTTGTATATACCAAAAAGAAATGTGCACGCTCATTATCTGAATTTTCTTCAATAGCTTTACCGAAGGCCTCCAATGCTTCCTTATATTTTTTTTGTCTATTTAATACCATCCCTAAATTAACATATTCATCATCTAATGGGTAATCTTGTAATTCCAGTGACATTGCAATAAATTTTTCAGCTTTTTGAAAATCTTCAATACGCTCATATAATTTTCCAAGAATATAAAGGTTTGAGGCATTTTTCGGATTGTACTTTAAAGCATTCTCAATGTGTATAATCGCTTTTTCGTATTCAAGAATTTTCACGTACGACCTGCTTAGTTTTTCATGGATAAACTCTGAAGATTCGTTTAAAGAAATAAGTTTTTCAAACCAAACAACGGCTTCTTCATATTGTTTTCTAAGGAAGTAATTTTGGGCTTTTAAATTAATGAGCTCCTTATTATTTTCATAAGAAGACAAACCTATATCAATATATTTTTCGGCTAAAGAACCCCTTCCTTTCTGCAAATTATATTTGGCGAGTCTGTATATCGCTTTTTGATGTGTACTATCTAGTTGAAAGGTGTTATAAAATCTATTTTGTGCGGTTGAGTCTCCTAATTTCTCTAAAACCAAACCTAACTCGTAGTGATAGTTCGGGTTTTTGTAATCGATATAAACTAAATCGTTAAACATCTTTGCGGCTTCTTTATCTTTTTTCGAGCTCGCCAATAATTTCGCATATTCATATTTTAAAAGCGCATCTTTAGGATGCGCTTCAATACTAAATTCATAATGTTTTATAGCGTCCTCATAATTACCTAAAGCCATATAGGATTTTGCTATTTTATCAAAAACGTCAGGCTGTTTATCATATAATCTATACTGCTCAATCGCTTTTGAATAATTTCCGTTTGCATATAAACTGTCCGCAAGGTTTAAAACCGATGTTTGGGCTTCGGTTTTAATAACTATTATAATTAAAAACACGAAGGTTTGTCTAATCAATTTTATGCTCTTTTAGTTTATTATCAGCTACTTGAAATATTATTGGTAAAGAATATGGCACTGTAACGGCTTTTCCTTTTTGTTTTCCAGGAATCATTTTAGGAAGTGTTTTTATAACTCTTATAGCTTCTGCTTCTAATGCTGGATGGGGTGCTCTGGAACGTACATCAACAATGTCACCTTCTCTGTTTATTTTAAAAATCACGTGAATACGTTGCCTCCCTATTAACTTCAATTCGTCAGCCAACTTCGTATTAAAATTTTTATTTACATGCATTGAAATTTCTTTGGACATACAATCTTTTTGCTCTTCGTTGGTAGATAAAGATTCGCAGCCTGGAAATAATGGTACTTGGTCTATCACTCCAAAAGGCACTTCAATACCTTGTAAAACATCGGCAAAAAACGAATCATTAAATCCGTCATCACTCGTTAGAATTAATAATTCTTTTAATGATTTGTTTTCTATATCAGTCATATCCCCTTGTAACTGAATTTGCTCAAAAACACCAGATATTTTAGACATCAATTTAGTTTTTGGCTCTATCTCCATAAACGTTTGCACTTCTTCAACTAATTTTAAATCTAATACATCGTGCTTGGCTATTTTTAATAATAAATTCAACCCACTATTTTCTTTGTCACTCGTATTGCCTTGTTCTTGAATTTGGTGTTTAACGACTTTTATTTTTTCAATTAATGAACTTGGATTGTCTTTTTTTGTTACCAATTGTGTATCTCTCTTTTGTGAATAAGAATTCTGAATACAAGATGTATATACCAACATTGCAAGTATCATCGGAATTAAAAGTGCATACTTAAATAAATTAATTTGTTTTGATTTTGATTTTTGTAACATAACGATTCGTTTTTTGATTAATGATTGTTTAAAAAATGGATTGATGAATGAAATATTTTTAGTTTCAAAAACTTGTGATAACAAGCTTTGATAATAGTTGGTTTTATCTTGGGCTTTTGATGCCTTTTCATCAGCAATAAATTCGTGAACGGTCATCAATCTGTTTTGATACATATACACCAAAGGATTAAACCAAAACATAATGCGCATCCATTCAAAAAATAATAAATCTAGTGTATGTCTTTGTTTTACATGCACTATTTCATGCTGTAAAATAGATTCCTTTTCATGCTCACTTATTCGTTCTCCTAAAAAGATATAGTTGAAAAATGAAAACGCCGCCGTACTGTTGATAAGTTTAACAATATTAAAACGGTCTATTTTATTCTTTGGATTTTTATATAATAGCCAACCTATTTTAACAACTTTAAAGACAAATAGAAGTGCTGCTAGCAGCATTCCCATATAAAGTATTAGTTCCCAATTAAAAACAGATTGCGCTTTTATATTGATAGGTTCAAAGGCTATTTGACTTATGTTTCCTTTTAAATCCTCTCCTATAAAGACTTCAGGCAGTCTCATAATATATTGTTCGGGCACCACATTTTTGAAGCTATCAACCTTAACGAATGGCAAAATAACGGATATGATAGCGGTAGATATAAGATATAATCTATTCCAATTAAAAAAGGTTTCCTTTCTTAGAAAAACATCAAACACTAAAAGAAAAAAGGTTTGAAACGCTATAGTTTGTATTATATAATGTAACATAATTATTCCTTTTTATTGATGTCCTTTAAAACGGATTCCAGTTCATTTAAACTAATGTCGTTCTTCTTAACAAAAAAAGACACCATGCTTTTAAAAGACCCTTGAAAATAATTGTCAACCAATTTATTGATAGATTGATTGCTATAATCTTGCTGCTTCACGACTGGAAAATACACATGACCCTTTCCTTTTTTTTCGTAATCTACAAATCCTTTGCTTTCTAAAATTCTAACTATGGTTGATACCGTATTATAAGCTGGTTTTGGTTCTGGAAATTCTTTTATCATCGCTTTTACATTGGCCTTTTTTAACTGCCATAGTATTTGCATAATATCTTCTTCAGCTTTTGTGAGTTGCTTCATCAGTCGAGTCGTATTAGTTTTATTTTTTTTCTTTAAGTTGGTCTATTCGCTCTTTATAGTTATCATTCCCACTTAATTCATAGGCTTTCATGACATTTTTTAAAGCATTTCCGTTATCGTTTTTAGCTTCATAATAATCTGCCATTGAATCATAAGCGTTTGGACTTTTTGGATAATATTCGATAACGGCTTCAAAATACATTTTTGCCTTATCAAATTGTTGCATATCCATATTCATATAGCCAGACATATTTAAAAGTTCCTCTGGATACGGTGGTACTTGATACCCAAAATGTGACTGCAGTTTCTTCGCTCTATATTTAATTAAGTTAGATAATTCTTCTTTTGGAGTATCAAATGAATTTATTTTATCAGTATTCTCCATTTGAAACCATTCAAAAAGAGATATCAACCCATCCATAATAGACGGAAACGGAACGGTGCCATGTATATCTCTTGGATAAAATTTCCAAGCAAAAGACAATCCATTTTTGGAATTTTGCTTAACCAAATTAGAAAAAGCGATATTAGAACGGGGAAACACGGTAAAGTCGGTTGTATCTTGCATGACATTATTTATGGTAACCTGTGAGTTCTGCATATGCAATTGTCCACTTAAAGACATAAATAAGGATTTACCATCATATCTTTTAGTTTCGAGAATTTGTTTTGACTCATTTAATACCTTTTGGTTGTCCCAATCTAAACTCGGATCGATTGCCAAATAGTTATTAAATAATTCTGGATGATTAATGAGTGTGTAAACAGTAAACAAACCTCCATAAGAATGACCAATTAATGTTCTAAAATGAGTTACGGGATATTTGTTCTCTATATATGGAATAAGTTCTTTCTCAATGAAATTAGTAAAATTTTCAGCTTTACCGTTTTCTTCATTAAACGGCATTCCATAGTTTGTTGTTATGGTTGAAGTCGTTAAATCTCTCACTCTATTTTTACTGTTAGAAATGCCTACAATAACCATTTCTGGTAAGAATCCGCCACTATAAAAATCATGTGCCATACTAACTGTAGGTAAAAACACCTCTCCATCTAAAATGAAAACAACAGGATATTTCTTATGATTATCATGGTTGTAAGTTGCTGGAACCTGTACATAAATCTCTCTATAATCTTTTAAAACTTCGGAATACAGACTATCTACAACGCCTACTTTATATAAATGATGTTCATCTTTTTGAGCGCATACATATTTTTGACTAAAAATGACAAACCCAATAATTAATAGTATTCTTATTCTAAATGACATTTTGTGGTATTTTAAATTAATCACGGTGTATTATTTTATATTTTTACAACTAAATACTTAGTTTAAAAATCAAATATAACTAATTTTTTAGTTTGAACTAATTTTTTAGTTAAAAAATGTAACAATCATTTTATAAATTAGACCAACTTAAGTAGCATATCATTACATGGACATTATTTTAGTTATCATTTCTACATTATTTATTGTACTTGGTTTATTAGGTAGCTTATTACCTGTTCTTCCCGGGCCTCCATTAAGTTGGTTAGGTCTTTTAATACTTAATTTTACCAACAGTATTCAAATGAGTACATCCTTATTAGTAGTAACTGGAGTTATTGCTATCATTATATTAATTTTAGATTATATCATTCCAGCTGTTGGAACCAAGAAGTTTGGAGGAAGCAGAAATGGAATGATTGGCACTACCATTGGTCTTGTTATTGGTCTACTAAGTCCCATTCCTGGTGGTATCATTATTGGTCCGTTTATAGGTGCTTTTATTGGAGAAATGATGAACAAAAATGATTCAAAACTGGCTTTTAAAGCTGCCATAGGTTCATTTTTAGGGTTTTTAGCCTCCACATTTATTAAAATCATTATCGGTATTATTTATTTAGGAATCTATGTAAGTAAGCTTTGGGAATATAGAAGCGATTTATTCACTATATAAAATGAAGAACCCTGTGGGTCTCTCACCTCCACAGGGTTAATGTAAATTGCTATTGTCAACATTAAATTGAGGGATTAATTAATTTGAAGTGCTGACGTTACAAAATTATAAAGATAATTTCAATTCAAACTGCGGTAAAACCGTAAATACGAAACAAATTTGCCAGAATACGCTATCATTCTTTTATAAATAATAAAAAAACCCTTTGAATCTATCACTTCCAAAAGGTTATTGTAAATTGTTATTATCAACATAAAATCGCTATAATTAATTTAAAATATTGACTTGATAAAAGTATTAAAAAGCTTTAGGTTTTAAATTAACATATGTTAAGACCTATATTTTTAAGTTATATATAATTTAAAGGGTCCTTGTATTTATAAAATAAATCCTTTTTTTCTGGCCTCATTAATAAGAGTCTCATCTTGACCGTCATCAATTAAAAAGATTTCTTTAAGTTGCTTTTTACGTTTTTCTATAGCGCTTAATGAGATATCTAAATGAGTAGCGAGGCTTTTGTTTTTCGCACCTTGAGATAGTAAATATAATATCCTTCTATTTTTATCATCAATAACGATATCACTCTCATTCGTTTTTCTTAAATGGCTATTGACTGTGCCGCTGTAGAATGGTGGATTATTAAGCACTGCTTGAAATGCACTTGACAACTCACTGGAAGTCAAATCACTTTTTATTAAAAATCCTTCCGGATTAATAGTTTTTATGATGTTGTGAATTCTATACGATTCATCAAACATGGTTAATATTATAATTTTTGCCTGAGGTAAAATTTTTCGAGCATAAATAGCTAAGTCTTCTCCTGAGTTCATTAACCCATCTTTTGAAGGAGGTAAACTTATATCTACAAAAAGAACTTGATATGGACTATTATTTTTGATTGACTTATCCATAAAATGAATGGCCTCATCACAATTGTTGGCAATATCTATAACTAAAACCTGATTCTCTTTTTTAGTAAACTGCAAGGTGTTTTGGTACCCTTCAATAATCATAGGGTGGTCATCAATCATTAATATCTTTATAGTTTCTGTCATATTCTTAATAGTTAAACGGGGACTTTTATTTCAACTGTTGTTCCTATGCCTTTTTCTGATATAATACTAATTTCACCATTGATTTCATTAACTCTTGACTTCATGTTTTTCAATCCAATTCCAGTCTTAACCTTGTTCACATCAAAACCAGAACCATTATCTTTTATAGTTAATAAAATTACGTCATTTTTTTGTTGAATCCCAATATTTATAAAGCTCGCATTCGCATGTTTATAAATATTATGAATGGACTCTTGTATAATTCTATAAATATGAATTTTATTTTTATTTGATAAATCATCCCAATTAATGGAATCATCATAACTAAAGGTATATTCTAATTGATATGCTTCAGTTTGAGTTTCCAAAAGGGTTTTTATAATGTCCAAGAATCCAGAACCCGAAATAAAATCTGTGTTTAATTCATGCGACACTTTTCTAATATCCTCTTCAATTTTTTTAAGATCTTGAATGTATTTACTTCTGGTATTAACAGCTTCTTCGCTAGACGCCATATTTAAGCTATCTAAACTTAACCGTGTACCAAATAAACGTCCTAGGACGCCATCGTGAAGTTCTTGGGAAATATTTTTCTTTTCTAGTGTTCTTGCCTCTTCAACTTTTTCTTGCTGAGATAACATAAGGTTGTAAATTTCCTCATTAGCTTCTTGTTGTTTTTGTACAAATCTTAATTCATTATTCTTAGAACGCTGACTAATGATGACATAAATGAGTAATGCTGAAATTAATAATATGACAGAAATGATGGTTAACCATAATTTTTCTCTAGCAATTTGAATGTTTTTCTGTTCTATTTCTTTAGTCTCAAAACGAATTCTGGCAAATTTATTTCGTATTGTACGTTCATTTTGAACTAAACTATCATTAAGTTTAATATATTCTTTATAGTGTTTTACTGCAACACTATCGTCTTCTATTTTAGAGAGTAATAGTAAGGATTTTAATAAATCATCGTTATGATATTGTTCCGAGATGTTTTTGGCTTTTCGGGCATAATATTTAGCAGAATCTTTATTTCTATTGTAATTGTAATATTCCGCTAAATGTTGATTTATTATTATTGAGTTATAATTATTATCAATACTATCGCAAATCTTTATCGCTCTTAAATACAAACCAGGAAGTTGTTCAAAATCTCCTGACAAAAACAAACAATGAGCATAATTATCTAAAGCCAACACATGAACATCTGGATGATTATTTAATAATTCTTTATCACTTAATATTTTTTCATATTTCTCAATTGCCAAATCATAATGTTTAGCCTTTTTGTAGGCAAAAGCTAAATTGTTTTTGGATAACCCAATACTTCTTTTAAAATCTCCTTTTAATTTTTCTTTAATTTCAAGAGCTATGTTATGATACTTTATTGACTCATCAAACTGTTCCAATTCATTAAAAACTATCCCTAAATTATTATAAATAAAAGATTTATACTTTTCAATATCGTTATTAGACTCAAGGTTTTCTAGTAAAGAAATTGCCTCTATTGAAGTCACTTCGCTACCGGTATAATCTTTTTCGTTACATTGAATTGCGGCTATCCCGTAATAAGTTATGGCTAATTCATACTTTAAATTAGTTCTTTTAAAAACTTTTTCCGCATTATGATAATAATAATAAGCACTATCGCTTATTAAAGAATATCTGTATAATTCAGCAATCTTATATTTCTCTTTTGCGATTGTAATAGAGTCTAAATCTGTAGAAGATTTTAATATTTTATGAATAGAATCAATTTTTTGCAAGTTTGGCTCAATTTGAGCATAAAACTTAGAAAAACAAAAAAACAGAATAAAGTAAAATATTTTATATTTCAATTTAGATTATTTATTGACTTTACCCCAAATGTATTTATAATTTTTTAATTAAATACTAGACTTTATTTACATAAAAAAAATCCTATGCATTAACTGCATAGGATTTTTTTTATTCTTTAATTATTTTTTTTAATCATGTCCTTGCCCACCAGTAAAAAGTGTTTCTGTATTATCAGGTGATTGTAGTACATCATCTTCATTTAAATCTTGTTTTGTACAAGCGGTAAATGCTAAAAACAATAATGCCAATATCAAAGTAATTCTTAAGGCTTTCATATATATTCAATTTTAAGGTTATACAATTTTCTCTTAAATTATTTTTTTAAATAATTCAATAGTTTTTAAGACTTTGAAATCAAAATCTTAATTGAGGG